>DASUMF010000468.1:0-3151 GCA_036277835.1 Acidimicrobiia bacterium | reverse complement strand
GATGGAGAACCACGGCTGCAGACGCGTCGCCACGTCGAGCGCGGCGCGCAGATCGCCGACGTCGAGGGCGAGTGCGAGATGGTCACGGCCTTCGTTCACGCGTGCTCCTCCAGTGCGCCGATGAGATCCGCGACGCGCGCGACATCGTGGCGCGCGCACCATGCGCGCAGCTCGTCGGCGATGCGATGCGGCGCGCGCGGATCGAGGAAGTTCGCGGTGCCGACGCCCACCGCGCTCGCACCGGCGAGCAGCATCTCCACCGCGTCGACGCCGGTGCTCACACCACCCGTGCCGATGATCGGAACGTTCGGCAGCGCGCGCGACACGTCGTGCACCGCGCGCAGCGCGATCGGTTTGATCGCCGGTCCCGACAACCCGCCGCCGCCACCGCCGAGCACGGGTCGACGGGTCTCCGCGTCGACCACGAGGCCCATCACCGTGTTCACGAGGGTCAGACCCGTCGCGCCGGCCGCGACCGCGGCGTGGGCGATCAACGTGATGTCGGTCACGTTCGGCGACAGCTTGGCGAAGATCGGGAGGTCGAGGTCGGCGCGCGCGACCGCCGCCACCGCGTCGGCCGTCGCGGACGGGTCGTGGGCGAACATCTCGGAACGTTGGTGGAGGTTCGGGCAGCTCACGTTGACCTCGACCGCGACGAGGTCGGCGCGCGCCGGCGCGAGCAGCGCGGCGCCGCGCTCGTAGTCGTCGATCGTCCGCCCCCACAGCGACGCGACCACGCGCGCCCCGACGGCGAGCAGGGCGGGCAGATCCTGCTCGAGCCATGCGGCGATCCCCGGCCCCTGCAGGCCGACTGCGTTCACCATCCCCGAGGCGCTCATGTGGAGGCGCGGTGCCGGCTTGCCGGCCCAGGGCTCCGGGAGCAGCGACTTGGCGGTCACGGCCCCCAGCGCGGCGGGATCACCCTGGCGGGCGACCTCGGCACCGTGGCCGTACGTCCCGGAGGCGGTCACGATCGGGTTGGCGAGCTCGAGCGACCCGAGGGTGACGCGCAGGTCCACGGGAAGCTCCGGTGCGCTCGCGCGCAGGCTGCGCCGGGAGCGGCGGTCGACGCGGGGCATCGGGGGCCGTGCCTCAGACCTCGAGCCGGAGCTGACCGTCGCGGTGGTACTCCTGGAGGGAGCGGGCCTCCGGGGCGCGGACGGCCCATTCGGTCACGCCCGCCGACGCAGCGATCGCGGCCGCGACCGTCGTGAGGCACGGGATCCCCCGCGCGGTGGCCGTGCGGCGGATGTGGGCGCCGTCGGCGCGAGGCCCGCGACCTCGCGGGGTGTTGACCACCAGGTCGACCTTGCCCGACGTGAGCAGGTCGACCGCGTCGAGCAGCCCCGCCGTGGCGCCGTCGCGACCTCCCCGGTCGTGACCGAGACCGTCGTGGCCCGCGGCGTCGCCGCTCGTGAGCTTGCCGACGACGGCATCGACCACCATGCCCTCGGCCTCGAGCGCCGCGGCCGTGCCCGCGGTGGCGACGAGCGAGAAGCCCATCTCGGCGAGGCGGCGCGCCGCGACCATCCCCGCCGCCTTGTCGCGGTCGGCGAGCGAGAACATCACGGTGCCGGTCGCGGGCAGACGGTTCCCCGCCGCGATCTGGCTCTTGGTGAACGCGAGGCCGAACGACCGGTCGATGCCCATCACCTCACCGGTGGAACGCATCTCCGGGCCGAGCACGGTGTCGACGTCGGGGAAGCGCGCGAACGGCAACACCGCTTCCTTCACCGCGATGTGACCACCCTCGGCCGGCGGGTGCACCAGTCCTTCGTCGCGCAGCTCCGCGAGCGTCGACCCGGCCATGACGCGCGCCGCGGCCTTCGCCAGGGCGACGCCGGTGGCCTTGCTCACGAACGGCACCGTGCGGCTCGCGCGTGGGTTCGCCTCGAGGATGTACACCTGCGTGGTGCCGTCGGCGTCGTCGCCGCCTCGCTTGACGGCGTACTGCACGTTGAGCAGCCCGCGCACGTCGAGCGCATCGGCGAGCGCGCGCGTGTGGTCGCCGATCACGCGCACCGTGTCGGCGTCGAGGGTCTGCGGTGGGATCGCGCACGCCGAGTCGCCGCTGTGCACGCCCGCTTCCTCGATGTGCTCCATCACACCGCCGATCAGCACCTCACCGGTGTGGTCGCGCAGCGCGTCGACGTCGACCTCGACCGCGTCCTCGAGGAAGCGGTCGACGAGCACCGGCCGCTCGGCGGAGAGACCGCCCTCACGTCCGAGCGATCCCTCGGTGGCCATCGCCGCCATCGCCGCGTCGAGCGCGTCGACGTCGTAGACGATCTGCATGGCGCGGCCGCCGAGCACGTACGACGGCCGCACCAGGACCGGGAAGCCGAGTCGCTCGGCGACCGCTCGCGCGTCGGCGGCGGTGGCCGCGATCCCGCCGGGCGGTTGCGCGATGCCGAGCCGTTCGCACAGCGCCTGGAAGCGCTCGCGATCCTCGGCCAGGTCGATGGAGTCGGGGCTGGTACCGAGCACCGGCACCCCCGCTCCCTCGAGCACCCGCGCCAGCTTCAGCGGCGTCTGGCCGCCGAGCGACACCACCACCCCTGCCAACGAGCCGCCACCGTCGCGTCCGCGGCGCTCCAGCGCGCGGCAGACGGCGAGCACGTCTTCGGGGGTGAGCGGCTCGAAGAAGAGACGGTCGCTGGTGTCGTAGTCGGTCGACACCGTCTCGGGGTTGCAGTTGACCCTGACGGTCTCGTAGCCCGCGGCCGACAGCGCGAACGCCGCGTGCACGCAGCAGTAGTCGAACTCCACCCCCTGTCCGATGCGGTTCGGTCCACTCCCGAGGATGACCACGGCAGGCCGGGTCAGGGGCGCGACCTCGTCCTCGTCTTCGTAGGTGCCGTAGTGGTACGGCGTGCTCGCCGCGAACTCCGCCGCGCACGTGTCCACCGTCTTGTACGTGATCTCCACCCCCGCTGCCACCCGCGCGTCGAACACGCTCGACTCGGGAACGTCCCACAGGTACGCCAGTTGCGCGTCGGAGAACCCGGAGCGCTTCACGCGACGCCACTCGCGACGATCCAGGTCGTGCGGCGCCCGTCCCACCAGCTCCGCACGCAGGTCGCCGATGGAACGGAGATGTTGCAGGAACCAGGGATCGATGCCGGTGGTGTCGTGGAGGCGCTCGACGGTG
>DASUMF010000467.1:0-2502 GCA_036277835.1 Acidimicrobiia bacterium | reverse complement strand
GCGTCGCACGCGGTCAGGCCGCAGCACGCGAGCGCGAGCACCGCGGCCAGCGCGCGTCGACGTGAACGGTGCAGCCACATGACCGACGAGTGTGCACGACGACGGGACGAACGGCTGACATCTCGGGGCCGTGTGCTCAAGGTCAGGAACAAGTTGCCGTTTGGTAGTGGATGCCCGCGATCCGATCGGTCAGAGTCGGCTCATGACGAACACGCTTCCGCCTGCGCACTGGGCCGCCGATCCGTCGGGCCGTCACGAGCACCGCTACTGGGACGGCACGCGGTGGACCGACCACGTGTCGGACCAGGGCGCCGTGACCGTCGATCCGATCGACGGCTCCACCCCGCAGCAGCCCGCACCCGCAGCCGTGGCCGAGCCCTTGCCCGTCAACGCCGACGGCCTGCTGATGCCGATGGTGGAGGCGCCATCGCCGCCGCCACCGGCGGCCGGCACTGCATACCTGCCGACCACCACCGCCGACTCGCTCGGCCTCGCGAAGCCCGACTACTGGCGCGGACTCGACGGCCTGCGCACCGCGCTGGTGGTGCTGCTCGGGCTGAGCGCCGTGGTGTCGGTGATGGTGGTCGTCGCGATCTCGACCCGGCTCGGCGTGATCAGCGACATCGAGCAGGGGCGCTTCTCGGCCTCGCTTCCCCAGCGCGCGCAGGATGCCGACGACTTCGTGTCGGCGTCGGTGGCGATCGCGCTCCTGCTCTACGTCGCGACCGGCGTCGTGTTCATCGTGTGGCAGTGGCGCAGCGCGAAGAACCTCGAGGCGCTCGGTCGCACCGGCGCGCCGCGCGGGCCGGGCTGGAGCATCGCGGGATGGCTCGTCCCGTTCGTCAACTTCGTGTTCCCGGTGCTCATCGTGCAGGACCTCTGGCGCGGCACCACCGCCGGCACCGGCCCCGGCGACGGTTGGCGCAAGGAACGCTCGTCGGGACTCGTGTGGTGCTGGTGGGCGCTGTTCCTCGTCGGCACAGGCATCGGGCGGTTCGTGAACACCGACGACAGCACCACGCTCAGCGACCTGCGCCAGTCCAACAACACCCTGCTCGGCGGCTACGTGATCATGGCGATCGCCGCGGTGCTCGCGATCGTGGTGGTCGTGCAGCTGACGCGCCGGTTCGACGCGCGACGCGCGGAGGCACTCGCGCAGTAGCGGCGGTGGCGACTCAGCGGTAGTCGGGGTTCGGGAAGTCGGACCGACACCCCGCGTCCCACTCGCTGCGCTGGTTGCCGTGCGCGGGGATCCCGCCCGCGTCCTTGAGCATGCGCGCCAGGTGCAACAGGTTCCACGTCATGAACGTGGTGTTGCGGTTGGTGAAGTCGTTCTCCGGACCGCCGGAGCCGGGATCGAGGTAGCTCGGGCCGGGGCCGGCCTCGCCGATCCAGCCCGCGTCGGCCTGCGGCGGGATCACGTAGCCGAGGTGCTGGAGCGAATAGAGCACGTTCATCGCGCAGTGCTTCACGCCGTCTTCGTTGCCCGTCACGAGGCAACCGCCGACGCGGCCGTAGTAGGCGTACTGGCCCGCGTCGTTGAGCAGGTGCGAGTTGCCGTAGAGCCGCTCGATCACCTGCGTGCACACCGACGACTTCTCGCCCAGCCAGATCGGCATGCACAGCACGAGGATGTCGGCCGCCATCACCTGCTCGTGGATGAGGGGCCACTCGTCGGCTGCCCAACCGTGCTCGGTCATGTCGGAGTACACGCCCGTCGCGATCTGGTGGTCGACGGCGCGGATCACGTCGACGGTCACGCCGCGCCGCCGCATGATCTCGATCGAGATGTCGGCGAGGCCTTGGGTGTTCGACACCTCGGGTGATCGCTTCAGCGTGCAGTTGATGAAGAGGGCCCGAAGGTCGGAGTGGTCGACGGTCGAGTCCGCGCACAGCTTCTCTTGCATCTCGTTGAGCACCATGGCGCCACTGTCACCCGAACGTCGCGCGCGTTACAACTCGCCAAGTTCACGTTTTGGCGTACCCCAACCCCCCACAACGGTGGTCCGGGTACGCCAAAACGGGAAGGAAGAGGGTCAGGGGTCGGTGCGGTAGATCTGGTCGTAGTGACCCCAGGTGGGCTCGCCGTCGATGAGCTCCGACATCCTGCGGGCCCACTCCTGGGTCTGGGGGCGGTCGTTGTTGCGCTGTGCTTCGTCGAACGCGCTGACCCCCGGCTCCACCTCGGCGAACTCGGCGACGATGATGAAGTGCCCCGGGTCGTCGCGGTCGCACAGCACGTGGGTGCCGATGTAGCCCATGATGTCTTGGCTCGCCTGCATCTCGTCCCACTCCTCGAGCAGCTGCACGATCTCCTGGATGTGCTCGGAGCGGAACGAGATCGTCTGGCTGAACCCGATCTGGCGGGGCATCAGTGGTCTCCCGAGTGCGCGTCGACGTACTCCTGCTGCGCGGCCGACATGCCCTCGCGACTGAACAGGCCGGCGGAGCCGCCGTCGAGCGCGGCCTGCGACTTCGGCGGGATGTCGAGCATCTCCCGCA
>DASUMF010000466.1:0-2655 GCA_036277835.1 Acidimicrobiia bacterium | reverse complement strand
GCACAGCATCGTGGACAACAGCCAGGCACTCGCCGACGGCGGCGCCGAGCGACGCGAGGCGGCGGTCGAGCGGCGCGCCGCGTTCAGCGCGCTCGTGCTCGCCAAGGACCGGGCCAGTCGCGACATCCCGATCTGGTGGCTCTTCGCCGACAGCCCGCGTGCGGGCGGCGTGATCGACGCCATCGCCGCGCTCGACTATCGCGTGCTCTCCCGCGCCGAGCTCCTGCGCCAACCGGAGCGAGCGCGGCGGGCCGCCGACGGGCAGCTGTTCGACGTCCTGGGCGGCTTCGACTCGGTCGAGCACGCGCTCGCCACCACCGCACTCGACACCGACGAGGTCGTCGACGGAACCACCACCGCCGACGGGCCCTGCGCCACGTTCACCCCGAACGCGCCCGACGGCCATCTCACCCTGACCGGCGACGACCTGAGCATCCGGATCGAGGCGACCGGCAACGCGCCGGTCGAGGTGGCGGCGCGCTCGATCGCCGACGGGTTCCACGGCTACCCCGCCTTCACCGTGGCTCCGGGGACGTCACGCGACCTCACGCTGCGTGCCAACGGGATGAAGCCGTGGACGGTGCGGCTCTCCTCCGTCGACGCGGTCCGGGCCTGCGCCACGGTGCCGTGAGCCGCGATCGCGGCCCGCGCACCGCCTGCTCCCGGAAGGGGATGGCCCTCTCCCGACAGGGGGCGGCGATACCGTGATGCCCTAATGTCCGCCGATGCGCGTGCCGACCCAGCACCCCGAGCGCGGAGTCTCCGGGTGAACGATCCCGATCATCCGCGGGTCTCGATCGTCGTCCCCGTCTACAACGAAGGGGACGAAGTCGCCGGATACCTCGATCGCATCCTCGCCGGGGTGAGCCTCCCCTGCGAGGTGATCGTCGTCTTCGACGACGAGCGCGACTCCACGGTGCCCGCGCTCCGCAAGTACGCCGACGACGACCCCCGGGTGGTGCCCACGCGCAACGAGTACGGCGACGGGCCCGCGCGCGCCATCCGCTTCGGCATCGACCAGGCCGCGGCGCCGGTGGTCGTCGTCACCATGGCCGACGGCAGCGACGACGCCGAGCAGATCGACGAGCTGTGCAAGCTCGTCGAGCGCGGTGTGGTCATCGCAGCCGCGTCGCGCTACATGAGCGGCGGCCAGCAGATCGGTGGACCGTTCCTCAAGTCGACGCTCTCACGCATGGCCGGGCTCTCGCTCTACTGGCTCGCGCGGGTGGGCACGCGCGACGCGACCAACTCGTTCAAGGCCTACTCGACCGAGTTCGTGCGCGACGTCGGCATCGAGTCCGACTCCGGCTTCGAGATCGGCATCGAGCTGGTGGCCAAGGCGCGGCGGCTCCGCCAACCCATCGCCGAGCTGCCCACCATCTGGCTCGAGCGGGCGGTCGGAACGTCCAACTTCAAGATCGCGCGCTGGATCCCGCACTACCTGCGCTGGTACCGCTTCGCGTTCGGGCCCGCGCTCTCCATCGACGCACTTCGGCGCGAATCAGGAGCGACACAGTGACCCAGTCCAAGGTGCTGGTGACGGGATCGGCGGGGTTCATCGGCGGCTACGTCGTCGAGGAGCTCCTCGGCCGTGGCTACCACGTGATCGGCATCGACAACTACTCCAAGTACGGCCCGATCGCGAAGTCGTACGACTCGCATCCCGACTACACGTTCATCGAGGGTGACGCCCGCGACGTCGACCTGATGACGTCGACGCTCATGGAGTGCGACCACTTCATCGCGGGCGCCGCGCTGATCGGCGGCATCTCCTACTTCCACACGTTCGCGTACGACCTCCTCGCCACCAACGAGCGCATCATGGCGTCCGCGTGTGACGCCGCGATCGCGGCGCAGCGCAACGGTCAGCTCGAGAAGATGACCTACGTCAGCTCGTCGATGGTCTACGAGTCGGCCGACTCGTGGCCCTCGTACGAGGGGCAGGAGCGACTCATCCCGCCGCCGATCTCGTCGTACGGGTTCCAGAAGCTCGCCGTCGAGTACTACGCGCGTGCCGCGTACCAGCAATACGAGCTCCCGTACACGATCGTCCGGCCGTTCAACTGCGTCGGCACCGGCGAGATGCGGGCGATCTCCGACGTTCACGTCATGAGCGGCAACGTGAAGCTCGCGATGAGCCATGTCGTGCCCGATCTGATCCAGAAGGTGTCGAAGGGCCAGGATCCGCTGCAGATCCTCGGTGACGGCAGCCAGGTGCGCCACTACACGTACGGTGCCGACCTCGCGCGGGGCATCGTCACCGCGATGGAGCACCCCGACGCGCGCAACGAGGACTTCAACCTCTCCACCGACGTGTCCACCACCGTGCTCGAGCTCGCCGCCAACATCTGGCGACGGATCCGGGGTGACGACGTCCCCTTCCGCTACGTCAGCGACGAGCCGTTCGAGTACGACGTGCAGATGCGCGTCCCGGCGGTCGACAAGGCACGCGACGTCCTCGGCTTCGAGGCCGAGACCGGGCTCGACGACATGCTCGACATCGTCGTCCCGTGGGTGCTCGAAGCCATCGACAACGGGCTCATCTGACCCCGCGTTCCGTTTTGGCGTACCCGAGCCCACCTGTGCGGTGGTCCGGGTACGCCGAAAGCAAGGCGGGGGAACGGATTTCCACTACGGCCGTAGTGTTCTTGCGGC
>DASUMF010000465.1:0-2758 GCA_036277835.1 Acidimicrobiia bacterium | reverse complement strand
CAGGTCGAGGTCGAGATCGTCGACCGCGCGTGGGACGAGGGATGGATCGGCCCGCACGTCCCGGACGTCCAGACGCGCAAGCGGGTGGCGGTGGTCGGCTCCGGTCCCGCGGGTCTCGCTGCCGCGCAGCAACTCACGCGCGCGGGCCACGACGTCGTCGTGCTCGAGCGCGCCGATCGCATCGGTGGGCTGCTGCGGTACGGGATCCCCGAGTTCAAGATGGAGAAGCGTCACCTCGAGCGCCGGATCGAGCAGATGGCCGCCGAAGGCACCGAGTTCCGCACCGGCGTGAACGTCGGCATCGACGTGTCGATGGCCGAGATGCGCGCCGAGTTCGACGCGATCGTGCTCGCCGGTGGCGCCACCGCGTGGCGTGACCTCCCGATCCCCGGTCGTGAACACGCGGGCATCCATCAGGCGATGGAGTACCTGCCGCTCGGCAACCGTGTGCAGGAAGGCGACCTCGACGCGTCACCGATCACCGCCGAGGGCAAGCACGTGGTCATCATCGGCGGCGGCGACACCGGCGCCGACTGCCTCGGCACCGCACACCGTCAGGGCGCGGCGTCGGTGCACCAGTTCGAGATCCTGCCCCGTCCGCCCGACTCACGTGCGCCCACGAACCCCTGGCCCACCTGGTCGAACGTGTTCCGCATCTCGTCGGCCCACGAGGAAGGCGGCGAGCGCGTGTTCGCGGTCAACACCGAGTGCTTCCTCGCCGACGACGACGGCGCGGTGCGCGCCCTCCGGGCCCACGAGGTCGAGATGGTCGACGGGAAGTTCGAGCAGATCGAGGGCACCACCTTCGAGCTCCCGTGCGAGCTGGTGCTGCTGGCCATGGGCTTCGTCGGGCCCGAGCGCGCCGGCATGCTCGAAGAGCTCGGCGTCGATCTCGACGAGCGCGGCAACGTGGCGCGCGACGCTTCGTTCGCCACCAGCGAGACGGGTGTGTTCGCGTGTGGCGACATGGGTCGCGGCCAGAGCCTGATCGTGTGGGCGATCGCAGAGGGGCGCTCCTGCGCCGCCGGCGTCGACGAGTGGCTGATGGGGCACACGCTGCTCCCGGCCCCGATCGTGCCGAGCGCGCGTCCGCTCGTCTGACAGATCGCGTCCTACCCGAGTACGACAACGAGGTCGTGCACGGGTGGGGCGTGTCGCGCCCACCTCAAACCGACGTCAAATTGCCTGGACAAATCCAGGTGATTTGACGCCAGTTCGTGGGGGAGAGCTAGGGGGTCGCCGGCGCGGTGCGCGATCGCAGCAGGCGCGCGGTCAGGCGCCCGGTGATCGTGGCCTGCTCCTCGGCATCCCACCCGGCGGTGAGCGCGTCGCCGAACTGCTCGGTGACCGTCTCGAGCGCGGCGGACTCCTCGGCCGACGGCGGTGCCTCGGGCACGTCGGGCGGCAGTTGGTCGAGCTCGCCGGCGTCGAACCAGAGCACCTCGTCGATCACGCAGACGTCGAGGGTGATCGACTCGCACGGAACCGCCACCATGGTCGCCCCGCACATCGGGCACCCACGGGTCGACGTGGCGACGTCGGTGCTCCGCGCGCGCTGCCAGATCTCGTGGATCTCGTCGTCGCGCAGGCGCTCGTACGCCTCACTCAGTGTGAACGCGAGCCCGTGACCCGAGGGGCACACCCAGGCGTTGAAGGTGTCGTCGGCCTGGAGCGTGAGCTCCTCGCGGCACGTCGGGCAGGCGGGCGCAGGGAGAACGGTCATGTGGGTGGTATCGGCACCCGCGCCAGCCGGCCTTGAGTCAGGGTCGTGACGCCGAGATGATCCAGGTGGCCGATCCGTAGCAGACGCCGGCGCCGGTGTCGTGAGCCTCGTGGGAGGCCCGCAGGGCGTCGAGCGCACGGGCCCGCCCGGCCGCGTCGAGCGACTGGAGCAGGCCCTGCGCGTACCCCATGCCGCGCACGTTGGCGAGTGCCTCGTCGACGGTGCGGCCGTGCTCCATCGGGTGCGCGACGGCGTCGAGCGCGACGTCGACGAACCCCGACGCGTCGAGGATGCGTCGTACCCGGGCCGGGTCGCTGAGCGAGAAGGGCCCGGGCGCGTCGGCCGGAGGCGACGGGAGCTCGCGGCCGTCGGCCAGCGCGGTCCGGAATGCGACGAACCACTCGTTCTCGGCCATCGGCTGCCACGTGAGGAGCGTCATCCGGCCACCCGGGCGCAACGCCGTGTGGAGGTTGGAGAACGCGGCGACGGGATCACCGAAGAACATCGTGCCGGTCCGGCTGATCACGAGGTCGAAGGACGCGGGGTCGAAGGGGTGGATCTGCGCGTCGGCCTGGACGAACCCCACGTTCGTCAGTTCTTCCACTCGTGCACGATCCCGCGCGCGCTCGAGCATGCGACTCGACAGGTCGACGCCGAGCGCCGTGCCGCCGACTGCGCGGCGTGCAGCCTCGCGCGTCGTGCTCCCGGTACCGCACCCGACGTCGAGCACGCGATCGTTCGAGGAGATCGCGGCGGCGGCGAAGTACGCGTCGCGGTACCGGGCGAGGCTGCGGTCGAAGTAGTCCTCGTGCTCGGCCCAGTACGCCCCATCGTCGCCGTCCCACCCGTGGCGCGCGTCCTCGTTCGACGGGTCGACCGTCAGGTCGGCCGACGGGCTCATGCCGGCACCGAGAACTGGGGTCGTGCCTCGAACCCGAAGAGCGACGCCACGACACGGCGGAACGTGTCGGTGCGATCCTGCTCGTAGGTGTCGACCGCCTTGTTGTACGCGTCGATGGCCTCAGGCGTCGGGGC
>DASUMF010000464.1:0-4542 GCA_036277835.1 Acidimicrobiia bacterium | reverse complement strand
GCAGAAGGGCACCGAGCAGCCACCGGTACGATCGGAGACGTGACGGAGACGGTTGCCCCCCCGCCGATCGACGACGTCGAGTCCCCCGAGGGCGCCGTCGCGGCCGACGCGCCGAAGCCACCGCCGGCGACCAAGCTCCTCCTGGCGCGCCACGCGGTGACGGCGCAGACCGGTCCCTTGCTCTCGGGCCGGGCCCCGGGCATCGACCTCTCCGACAAGGGACGCGAGCAGGCCGCCGCGCTCGGGCTCCGGTTGGCCGAGCTCCCGGTGGCGGTCGTCTACGCGAGCCCGATCGAACGCACCATGCAGACGGCCGCCGCAGTCGCCGAGCACCACGGGCTCACGGTGCAGGAGCTGCCCGGTGTGATCGAGGCCGACTATGGCGAGTGGACGGGTGGCAAGATCGCCGAGCTGGCCAAGACCGATCTCTGGAAGACGGTGCAACGCGCGCCGTCGCGCGCGCGGTTCCCCGACGGCGAATCGCTGGCCGAGATGCAGACCCGGATGGTCTCCGCGCTCGAGGTCGTCGTCGCGCGACACCCTGGCGAGCTCGTGGTGGTGGTGTCGCACGCGGATCCGATCAAGGCCGCGATCGCCCACTACACCGGGATGCACCTGGACCTGTTCCAGCGGATCATGGTGTCGCCCGCCTCGGTGACGGTGTTCGAGCTGTCGCAGTACGGATCGGCGATGGTCAAGTGCAACGACACCGGGTCGCTCGACGAGCTGTTACCGCCGCCCCCGAAGGACGACGCGGCCGCACACGACGGGAGCGCACCGGAGGCAGCGGAGTCCGACGTGTCCGCGAACGAGGAGCCACCTCACGGGGAGGCTGCGCATGGCTGAGATCATCGAACTCGACGACGTCGACGCGCTCGGCACCGGTGCGGTCGGCGAACCGGGGCAGCGGGCGTTCTACATCCAGGCCCGCACCGAGGCTGCCCAGCTCACGGTGCTGGTCGAGAAGGAGCAGGTCGCGTTGCTCGCGACCGAGGCGGTCGCGTTCCTCGATCGCATCGCCGACGACTTTCCCGAGCTCCCCGTGTTGCTTCCCGAGGCCGTCACGGCGTTGCAGGAACCCACCGTGCCGTTGTTCCGTGCTCGGCTGATCGGTCTCGGCTTCGATCCCGAGCGCGAGCTCGTGCTGATCGAGCTGCGCGAGCGCTCGGCCGACGACGACGACACCGAGGCGCCTGGCATCGGCGACGACCCCGACGACGAGGAAGCCGGCTACGTCGCGCGGATCTACGCAACGCGGGCGCAGGTGCGGGCGATGGCGGCGCGTGGTGTCGACGCGGTCGCGGGCGGTCGTCCGCCGTGTCCGCTCTGCGAGATGCCGATGGATCCGGCCGGGCACAATTGTCCGCGGTGGAACTGACTCCGGCCGAGGTCTCCGACGCGCTCGACGCGGCGGAGCTCGAGGTGGTCGGGCGCATGCGGTACTCGTCGAACGCGACCTTCCTCGTGGAGGCGCGCGCCGACGACGCGCAGATGCACGCGATCTACAAGCCACGACGTGGCGAACGCCCGCTGTGGGACTTCCCCGAAGGCACGTTGTGCCACCGGGAGGTCGCGGCCTACGAGCTGTCGGCCGCACTCGGTTGGGGGATCGTGCCGGTCACGATCCTGCGCGACGGCCCGCTCGGCGAGGGCGCCCTCCAGCAGTTCGTCGAGCACGACCCCGACGAGCACTACTTCACGCTGCTCGACGGCCGCGAGGACCGCTTCCGTCAGTTCGCCGTGTTCGACGTGCTCGCCAACAACACCGACCGCAAGGGCGGGCACTGCCTCCACGACGCGGCGACCGGCACGGTGCTCGGCATCGACCACGGCCTCACCTTCCACCCCGCCTGGAAGGTGCGCACGGTGATCTGGGACTTCGCGGGCGAGCCGGTGGCCGAGCGGTTGCGCGACGACGTATGCCGCGTGCTCGACGAGCTGGGCAGCGGTCCCCTGCGCGCCACGATGGAGCGACACCTCACTGCGGTGGAGATCGAGGCGATCGAGTACCGGGGTCGGGCGGTGTTGTCGGAGGGGATGCCGTACCCGGACGACTACCGGTCGACGCCCTGGCCGCTCGTCTGAGGACGGCTCTCGTACACCGCGATCCCGTCGATGGAGCGCACGTAGCGGTAGTCGCGCTCGACGATCTCGTTGAACTCCGGGAACTCCGACATCGGCGAGTGCTCGGCGCCGCGCACCTTCGCCGGTGACGTGTCGAGGATGTAGCGCGGCGGGTGCGCCTTGAAGTCGGCGTAGAAGTAGCCCCACAGCTGCGGGTCGACCTCGGACTTCGGCACCGACGTCTGGGTGCGTCCGGGGTAGTTCCCCGCGAGGAACTGGTTCGTGGTGATGAAGCGCGTCGCCGGGCGCAGCCCGGATGCCCAGTAGATCTCGGGTGCGCTGCCCCACACGAGGATGGCGTCGTCGGCGTGCGCGTTGGCCGCGAGGTACGCGCTCACCTTCTCGTACTGCGGCTCGCCGCCGAACGGGTGCATGACGTAACCGGCGACGGAGAAGATGACAGCGCTCGCCACGGCGACCGCGACCGTCGCGCGTGCGGCCGTCCGTGCGCTTCGCGCGAGCGCGCCCGCGGCGAGCAACGTGACCGGGGGGACGAGCTGCATGTAGTAGTGGCCGAAGAAGCGGAACCCGATCGCGACCGACACGGCAGCGGACAGGACCCAGAGCCAGAGATCGGTGTCGGTCTGGCCGTCGTTCGCGGGGCGGCCGCGATCGCGCCACGCCTGTGGCATCTTCCACAACAGCGGCAGGTTGCAGGCGACCCACGCGAACGTCATCACCGCGAACATCGCGACGACCAACGCCGACGCGGTGTCGAGGCCGACGTACGAGCCGTTGCCGAGCACGACCCAGTACACGAGCTGTGCCGGCCCGATCGCGAGCGCGACCAGCGCGGTGGGGATGGTGAACCCGAGCGCCACCGCGCCGACGCCGCGCTTGCCGCGCGAGCGCGCGAGCAGATAGAGCACGGGCAGGAGCGTGAGCGCACCGGTCTGCTTCGCCATCGTCGCCGCCGCGACCATCACGCCCGCGGCCGCGCCCTTCCCGCGCCGCGCGAGGAGGATCGCCGCGGTCATCGAGGGCAGCATGAACACCTCGAAGTTGGCCGCCTGCCCGTCTTGGGGCGCGAACATCACCATGGCGCACACGCAGAGGATCCCGGCGATCCATCCGGCGCGCGTGCCGTAGCGACGGCGCGCCTCCACGGTGAGCAGCAACGCGGTGAGCGCGACCGCGAGCATCGCCACGATGCGCACCGACCACAACGCGCTCGTGCCGAAGAACGCGAAGGTCGCCGCGTACACGTAGGGGACGAGCGGCGGCTTCCGGTCGGCCGCGTCCTCGTAGAGCTGCCCACCCTCTTGGATCACCTTCGCCTGCGTCGCGAGGAACGTCTCGTCGGAATTGAAGACGGGCACGAAGAACGCCGGCAGCCGCAACATGCACGTGAGCGCGAGGAGCACGAGGAAGATCCGACCCAGGTCCCGGGCGGCCGAGCGCGTCGAAGCCGGGGCGGGTCCGGGTTCGCGCGCGCGGAGGTCGGGTGAGGCGTGCATCGGGACCCTCATTCTGGTCGACGGCCGCCCAATTCGACCGTTCACCGACCCCTACCCGCGAACTGGCGTCAGTTCACATGCACATTTCAGGTGAGGTGACGCCAGTTCGTTGCTGGAGGGGTCAGACGGGGTCGAGCGCGCCGGCGTCGTAGCGCTCGTGGCACAACGACCGCTGGAGCTTGCCCGACGACGTCTTCGGCAGGCTCCCGGGCGGTACCAGCACCACGTCGGTCGGCGGGATCCCGACCGCGTCGCTCACCCGGACGACGATTCGCTCCCGCACCCCGGCGGGATCGTCGGACTTCGTCTCCGCCACCACCACGATCGACTCCCGGTGGCGACGCGACACCGACCCGAAGGCGATCACGTTGCCCGCCCGTACGCCGTCAGCCGACGCCGCGGCTCGCTCGACGTCTTCGGGGAACACGTTGCGGCCTCCGACGATGATCACGTCCTTGAGCCGGCCGCACACCACGAGGCGATCGTCGACGAGGTAGGCGAGGTCGCCGGTGCGGAACCAGCCGTCGACGAACGCGGCATCGGTTGCCGTCTCGTTGCGGTAGTAGCCCGACGTGACCGACGGCCCACGCAGCTGGAGCTCGCCCACGCCGCGATCACCGAGCGGTGTGCCGGCGTTGCGATCGGCGATGCGCATCTCGAAGCCGCGGACGGCGCGGCCGAGCACCGCGAGCCGCCGTGCCCGCTCGTGCCCGGCATCGATCGGGAGGGCGACGGCGTCGCGCTCGAGTGCCCCACGATCGACGACGTCGACCTCCATCCCGGCGCCGAGCGCGGGGAACGCGACGGCCAGGGTGGCCTCGGCCATGCCGAAGACCGGGAACGCGGCCTTCGTGTCGAAGCCGTACGGCGCGCCCGCGGCGCAGAACGCCTCCACCGCGTCGGGGTCGACGGGCTCCGCGCCGTTGAGCGCCAAACGCCACGAGGAGAGATCCACGCCGAG
>DASUMF010000463.1:0-6274 GCA_036277835.1 Acidimicrobiia bacterium | reverse complement strand
CTCGGCGTGCAGGACCTGCCACCCGGGCAGGTCGAAACGACATCCTCACCACGAGGCCCAGGCGACGAGCAACACCTTCCTGCCGCGCAGGCTCTCGAGATCGAACGAGTTGCCGTCGAAGTCGTCGAGGACGATGTCGGGCACCGTCGCGCTCTGCAGCACGCTGGCGCCCGAGCGCGGGCCGAGGGCCCACACGCCGTGCTCGTCGTCGACCGCGATCGGCATGCCCATGCGCTCTGCGAACGCGCGCACGTCGACGGTGCCGTCGGCGGCAGGCGCGACGCCACCGAGGGGCACGCACACCTCGTGCATGCACGCGCCCTCGGGCTTGATCTCCCAGCCCGTGGCCTCGTGGAGCTCGGCGGGCGTGAGCGCGAGCCGTTCGAGCAACATCGCTACGCCGCGACGCTCAACTTGATGATCCGGGCGAGGTTCCCGCCCATGATCTTCGCCTTGTCATCCTCCGCGAGGCCGTCGAGCTGGTCGACGAAGCTCACGGGGTCGTACATGCCCTCGGGATGCGGGTAGTCGGAACCGAACAGCACGTTGTCGGCACCGATGAGGTTCACGAGCCCGACCGGGTCCTCCTCGTGGAACGGGTGGATGAAGAGGCAGCGCGTGAACGCGACCATCGGGTCCTCGTCGAACGCGCCGGGCGTGCGGGCGTAGACCTTCTGGAACTTCTCGACGAGCGGGCGCACCCAGGAGCTGCCGTTCTCGACCGGCATGATGCGCAGCGACGGGAACCGCGTGACGAGGCCGTGCCCGACGATCGAGGCGACGACGTCGCTGATCACGCGGTTGTCGGCATGCATCAGAGCGGAGAAGCCGGACATCTTCTGGTTGAACGGCAGGAACTCGCCGGTGTGGCCTTCCCACTCGTTGAGGTAGCGCTGATGGCCGTCGTCGGAGGCGTGCATGCCGACGAGGATGTCGGCTTCCTCGACACGCTTCCAGAACGGGTCGAACTCCTCGAGCGCGAACGAACGACGTCGCCCGCCGAAGTCGGGGACCGGCGCAGGACGGATGAGGATCGCCTTCGCGCCGCGTTCGAGCACCCACTCGAGCTCCTCGATCGCGCGGTCGACGATCGGCAGCGTGATCACGGGCGTGGGGAAGATCCGGTCGTCGAAGTTGAACGTCCACTGCTCGTGCATCCACTGGTTGAACGCGTGCACCACGACGTGGGTGGCGACCGGGTCGTCGGCCAGGCGCTCCTCGAGGAGGCTGGCGAGGGTCGGCCACATCATCGCGCGGTCGATGCCGAGCTCGTCCATGAGCATCACGCGCGCCTCGGGCTCGAAGTACGCGGGGACGGACCGGATGTAGCGCGGCGGCGGCTCGAGCTTGGCCTCCTTGTCGGCGGCGGTCATCGAGTCGGGGTTCTTCAGCTTGAACTCGAGCTCCTGGGCGCCGGGTGGCGCGACCACGTTGAAGGTCGGGTTCGGGATGTACTCGCTGATCTTGTTGTTCACCGCGATCTTCGTGCGGCCCTTGATCTCGACGTACTTGATGACGTTCTCGTACTCCGGCGGGAGGTACTTGGTGAACGCATCCGTCGCCTCGTACAGATGGTTGTCGGCGTCGAACACCGGGAAATCGAGCCTGCGCGTCATGTCGGCCTCCGGACTCGGTGCGTTCGTCACACACGTCTCATCGGGAGCGTACTTCCGCCTTGCAATCGCTGGAGGCGGCGACGGGAATCGAACCCGTGTCCAGGGTTTTGCAGACCCTTGCCTGAACCACTCGGCTACGCCGCCGGGCCATGCGTCACACGCAACGCAGGGTGGACGGCGAGGTTAGCCCTTCACCCTCCCCGCTCCGCCGCCGAAACACCCCGTATGGCCCGACACGGCGAAGCGCGTCCCGACCGCGCCCCGATTGTGGAGCCGGTATCGCCGTTCGGCACGGAGCCGGCTGTCGCGCTCGCCGGTGTCCGGCGCACGTTCGGCAAGGTCGTGGCGGTCGCCGATCTCAGCATGGAGGTGCCACGCGGCACGGTCACCGTGCTGCTCGGCCCCAACGGCGCGGGCAAGACCACGGTGGTGCGACTGATCACCGGCGCCCTGCACCCCAGCGCCGGTGCCGTCCGCACGCTCGGTCTCGACCCCGACGTCGACGCGGAAGGAACCGAGATCCGTCGCCGATGCGGTGTGGTGCCCGCCCGTCCGGCCCTGTACGACCGGCTGAGTGGGTTCGACAACCTCCGGTACGCAGCCGCGCTGTTCGACGTCGACCGGCTCGACGCTGACAACCGAATCTCCGACGCGGCGGCGCGCTTCGGCATCGCCGACGCGCTCGAGCAGCGCGTCGGCGGCTACTCGACGGGCATGCGGGCACGACTCGCGCTGGCGCGAGCGGTGCTCCACGACCCCGACCTGCTCCTGCTCGACGAGCCGACCGCCGGCCTCGACCCCGAGTCGGCCCGGGCCGTGCTCTCGTTGATCGACGAGATGGCCGACGACGGCAAGACCGTGCTCATGTGCACCCACCTGCTGCTCGAAGCCGAAGGCCTTGCCGACCAGGTGGTGGTCATGGACCACGGGCGCGCCGTGATCTCCGGTTCCCCCGCCGAGCTCACGCGGCGCTACTGGCCCGCGGCGCGCGTCGTGCTCGACGCCGACGACCCGACGCTGCTCGACCAGGCCCGGCACTACACGTTCGTGCGCGCATACCAGCGCAACGGTGTGGCCACGGTCGACCTCGCCGACGAGACGCACGTGCCCGACCTCGTCGACGCGCTGGTGCAAGCCGGCGCGCGGCTCACCCGGGTCGAGCCGCAGGTCCCGAGCCTCGAGGACCTCTACTTCGAGATCCGCCGGAACGAACCGTGAACAGGAGCGACCGATGAGCGCCTCCATCGCGCCGGCGGCGGCGGCGCGCACCCGAAGCCGCAAGCAGCCATCTCGGGCGTGGGTCATCGCGCGCACCGACCTCCACCAGTTCGTGAGCGCACGCGACTTCTGGCTCCCGCTCTCGATCGTCGCACTCCTCTTCTTCGTGATCATCCCCACCGTGCTCCTGCTGATCGTCTCGACGATCAAGGACGTGAAGCTCGTGGGCCAGTTGAGCGACGTGATCGGGAGCCTGCCGAAGGACCTGCAGGCGAACGTGCACGGCAAGAAGGGCCCTGCGGGCGCGTCGTACGCGTTGGCGGTGTACCTGTTCGCTCCCCTCGCGATCATCGTGCCGCTCACGGTGTCGTCGGCGGTCGGCGCGCACACCATCGTCGGCGAGCGCGAGCGCGGCAGCGGCGAGTTCCTCGCCCACTCCCCCGCGACCGAGCGCCAGATCTACCTCGGCAAGCTGCTGGCCAGCCTCATCCCCGGCTACTTCACCGCGCTGGTCGGCTTCGGCGCGTACTCGTTGGTCGTGAACCTCATCGTCGGGCCCCAGGTCGGCGGTTGGTTCTTCCCCACAACAAACTGGTGGATCCTGATGCTGTGGGTGCTCCCGCCGTTCATCGCGCTGGCGCTCGCAGTGATCCTCGCCATCTCGGCGCGCGTGTCGAGCGCGGCAGCAGCGCAACAGGCCTCCGCGCTGGCAACGCTGCCGCTGATCGTGATCGCCTACGGCGTGTCGAGCAACACGCTCTTCAAGGGCTACGAGCTCGCGTTCGCGATCGGCGGTCTGGCGTGGATCGGCGCGTTGCTCGCGCTGTGGCGCGCCTCGCGGGCCGTCTCGCGCGAACGACTCCTCGGGCTCGGCGGCTGACCCCGCTCCCCGAGAAGGGGCGGCGCTAGCTTCGGCGCGATGTTCGAGAGCTACGCCACGGTGTGGGAGGCGATCGCAGACGTCATCCCCGACGCGCCGGTCGCGATGCAGGGCGAACGACGCGACACGTGGGGCCAGCTCGAGGATCGGGCTGCCCGTCTCGCGGGTGCGCTCGCTGCACAGGGCGTCGGGCCCGGCACCCACGTCGCGCTGTACCTCTTCAATTGTCCTGAGTACGCCGAGGTGGTGTTCGCCTGTCTGAAGCTGCGCGCGGTGCCGGCGAACGTGAATTTCCGGTACCGGGCGTCGGAGCTCGTCGCGCTGCTCGACAACGCCGACGCCGAGGTCGTCGTGTACCACGAGGCGCTCGCCGATCGCGTCGCGGCGGCGCTCCCCCACCTTCCGAAGGTGCGCATGCTGATCGGCATCGACGATGACACCGACGACGTGGTCGCCGTCCCGCGCGCCCTCGGGTACCGCACCGTGGTCGCGACGCACGACCCCGCGCCACGGATCGCACGCGACGGCCACGACCACCTGCTCTGGTACACCGGCGGCACCACCGGCCTGCCGAAGGGTGTGGTCTGGGAGCAGGGGACCCTGCTCCGGTACGGCCTCGCGTACACCGCCGCGCTCACGGACCGTCCGACCCCGACGACGGTCGCCGAGGTCGCCGACGCGGCGCGAGCGCTCGTCGACGAGGGACGGCAGCTCGTGACACTGCTCACCACACCTCAGGTGCACGCGACGGCCGCCTACCAACTGCACGCCACGCTGTCCTTCGGTGGCGCGCTCGCGCTCCTTCCCCGCGGCCGGGTCGACGGAGACGAGATCTGCCGAGTCATCGAACGCGAGCACGTGACCGTGCTGTCGGTCGTGGGCGACACCGTGCTGCGCCGGATGGTCGACGCGCTCGTCGATGCCGAGCACCACGGCACGCCATACGACATCTCGTCGTTGCGGCGCGTCCACGGCTCAGGCGCGCTCTCGCAGGTGGCGAGCAAGGACGCACTGCACGCGCGCACCGCGATGACGTTCTACGACTCACTCGGCGCCAGTGAAGGGGTGGGATTCGGCCTCTCGCTCACCTCGGCGGTGGGTGAGGCCGCCACCGCGCGCTTCCAGCTCGGCGCGAACGCACGCGTGCTCGACGAGCACGACCGCGACGTCGTTCCCGGCTCGGGCGAGGCCGGCGTGCTCGCGGTCGCGACGTCGATCGGCATCGGCTACTACAACGACGCCGAACGCAGCGCCGCGACGTTCCGCGACGTCGACGGCGTCCGCTACGCGATCCTCGGTGACTGGGCGGTCCCCCACGCCGACGGCACGATCACGCTGCTCGGGCGCGGCTCCGGCTGCATCAACACCGGTGGCGAGAAGGTCTGGCCCGAGGAGGTGGAAGAGGCGCTGAAGGCACACCCCGCGGTCGTCGACGCGGTCGTGGTCGGAATCCCCGACGAGGAATGGGGCGAGGCGATCGCGGCGGTGGTCGCCACCGACTCCGACGCGCCACAACCCGAGCCCGACGAGCTGAGCCGGTTCGTGGCCACCCAGCTGGCGAGCTACAAGCGGCCGCGCCGGGTCGTGTTCGTCGACGAGGTGCAGCGGACGACCATCGGCAAGGCCGACTACGAGTGGGCGGGCGCGCAGCTCAGCAATTGACCCACCGGTGACTCACCAGGTGAGGTGCTCGCGCACCAGCTGCGCGGCGCGCGCCGTGTCTTCCTGCACGAAGAAGTGCGTGCCGTCGAGGAGATGGTGCGCACCGCCGGTGCGCACGGCCTGCTCGACGAAGATCTCCTCCGGCAGGTTGGTGCCGGTGCTCGACACCACGGTGACCGGCACCTGCATGGCCGGAAGGTGCGCGTGGGCGAGCTTCGCGCCGTCGGCATCGGACGCCGCCTCGAAGAACCTCGCCTCGACCTCGGGCGCGCAGGCGAGCTCCACGGTGCCGTCGTCGCGGTCGCGGAATCCGTAGCGCACGTACGCGGCCAGCGCCGCCGGCTCCATCACGTCGAGGGGTGGGCGCCCGCCGTACGACGCGAGCACCGTCGCACGATCGGGCCACACCGCGCGGCGCTTGCGGGCCGCGGCCGCCATCGGGTTCGGGCCGAGCGGGCCGCTCGGGGCCATCTCGAACGCGATCGCCTCGCACAGCAGCACCTTGCGCACGGTGCCCGGCCGCAGCGAGTCGACCAGCACCAGCGCGCCGCCACCCATCGACTGCCCGAGCGCAACCACCTCGGGGATCGAGAGCGCGTCGAGCACCGCGAGCACGTCGCGCGCGGCGTTCACGAACGTGCAGGCCGCGAGATCGGGCGGTGCCTCGCTCCTCCCGTGCCCGCGGACATCGACACCGATCGGCCGGTACTCGCCGCGCAGCACCTGCGCGAGGGGGTCGAAGACGCCGGCGCAGAAGCCGTTGGGGTGCTGGAGCAGCAACGGTGGGCCGTCGCCACCCCAGTCGAGGGCGGCGATCTCGAGCCCGTCATGGCGCACGGTCACGGTTCGGGGGTCCATCGATCGCAACGTATCTGGTCCCGCAGCGATGCGATGACCC
>DASUMF010000462.1:0-2565 GCA_036277835.1 Acidimicrobiia bacterium | reverse complement strand
GCGAGTGAACAAGTCGCCGTACGTCTTCGCGCACATCCTGGTAGCCGAGGAATTGCTCGGCCGGTACCTGGAACCGGGGGAGTCGGTGCCTCACCGAAACGGCGTCCGCGACGACAATCGCCCTGAGAACTTGGAGCTGTGGACGAAGCCCGAGCCAGCCGGCATTCGCGTCAGCGACGCGGTCGCCTGGGCGCTCGAGATCCTCGATCGGTATGTGGTGCAGGGGCCTGGCACACCTCCAACAGTGCTCGCTGCGGCGCAAGCACTCTTGGAGGTGGCGGGAGTCGAACCCGCGTCTTCCGAGAGGTTGGTGGGGCTTCTCCGAGCGCAGCCGGTGAGAGATCTCGGGCCACCGCAACTCACCGGCGGTGTGCGGCGGCCCCAGCCTCAGTGAGGTGTCCCGCCAGGCCCTGAGGCGTGTCCTGGCGGTGAGTCGCTCTTGATGGCGCCCCGGGTCCGGCCGAGCGACAGGGCCGGGAGGGACGCGCGGCTAGTTGGTACTAGGCCGCGAGGGCGAAGCTGTTGGCTTCGTCAGTGTTGGCATTTATTTGTTGGTACCGGCTCTTTCACGACGATCCGGCGACGTCGGCTCGCTTCCCCCACCTCGATCGTCAGAATCGAAGCCACGCACCCCCATGTCAATGCCGTCCCCGGTGCGTGTTGGTTGGGGGCGACCTCCCCAGGGTACCGGGAACCGGTTCCGATCGGTACCGGCTCGCCGTCTCGTTGCGCCCGGATTCGGCCTTGCGTCAGGATACTGATTCGGATACTCTGAGTCGAGTATCTCGGCGACGGAGGCTGCGATGCCCCGACGACAACGCTCCAACCCGCTCGCCCTCGCCGTGCTCGCGGTCCTGAGCGAACGTCCGATGCATCCCTACGAGATGGCGGCCACGATGCGCTCGCGCGGTCACGACGAGAGCATCCGCCTCAACTACGGGTCGCTCTACTCCACCGTCGACGGCCTCACGCGACGGGGTCTGATCGCGCCGGTCGAGACGGAGCGCGACGGCCGGCGACCGGAGCGGACCGTGTACGCCGTCACCGACGACGGCCGCACCGAGGTCACCGACTGGCTCGCCGAGCTCCTCGGCACCAGCACCAAGGAGTACCCCCAGTTCGAGGCCGGGCTCGCGTTGATGGGCGTGCTCCCTCCCGATCGGGTCGTCGCGCTGCTCCGCGAGCGTGCCGACGCGCTCGACCTCGAGTCGCTGCGCCTCGAGTCGATCGTGACCGCCGCGACCGACAACGGCGTCCCGCCCGTGTTCCTCGTCGAGATCGACTACGAACGAGCGCTCGTCGACGCCGACCTCGCGTTCACGCGGCGCCTCGCCGACGACCTCGAGCGCGCGGCCATCGGTGGTGTCGACGAGTGGCGCTCATTCCACGAGTCCGGAGGAGTCGTACCCGTCGGTGACCCGAACCAGGAACGAAGCGACGTACCCAGCGAAGCAGTAGTGGAAGCAGAAGAAGGAGTGGCGCGGTGACTGCGATCGTCGAAGTCGAGGGGATCACGCGATCGTTCGGGGAGACCCGGGCGCTCCGCGGGGTCGATCTCGAGGTGCACGAGGGCAGCGTGCTCGCGCTGCTCGGCCCGAACGGTGCCGGCAAGACCACGCTGGTGCGGATCCTGTCCACGTTGATCCCGCCCGACGGCGGGCACGCACGCGTGGCGGGCTTCGACGTGGAGAAGGAACCCATCGCGGTGCGCCGCTGCATCGGCACCGCGGGCCAGTTCGCCGCGGTCGACGAGGTCCTCACCGGACGCGAGAACCTCGAGATGGTCGGGCGACTCTCGCGCCTCTCGAAGCGTGACGCGAAGCGACGCGCGCAGGAGGTGCTCGAGCGTGTGTCGTTGGTCGACGCGGCCGACCGTCAGCTCAAGACGTACTCGGGCGGCATGCGACGCCGCATCGACCTGGGCGCGGGGCTCGTCGCCCGGCCGAGGGTGCTGCTGCTCGACGAACCCACCACCGGGCTCGATCCGGCCAACCGGCTCGACCTGTGGGCCTACCTGCGCGATCTCGTCAACGAGGGTGCGACGGTGCTGCTCACGACGCAGTACCTCGAGGAGGCCGACCAGCTCGCGCGCGATGTCGCCGTGATCGACCACGGCACCGTCATCGCGGAGGGCACACCCGTCGAGCTCAAGCAGCGCTTCGCAGGCGACGTGCTCGACGTGACGCTGGCGTCGTCGGCCGACCTCGAGCGCGCCGCCGCGGCGCTCGACGGCGTGGGCTCCGAGGCGCCGCGCATCGAGCGGGGCGGAGTGAAGGTCACCGTGCCCGTCACGAACGGGGTCGACGCGCTCGTCGAGGCGGTGCGTCGCCTCGACGAGGCCTCGGTCACCGCCGCCGACCTCGGGCTTCGGCGCCCGTCGCTCGACGACGTGTTCCTTGCCCTCACCGGTCACGGCGTCGACGACAGCGACGGTGCCGACGATCCCGATCCGTCCGTGACCTCTCAGCCGCCCGACGTCACCGCAACCGCCGAGGAGGCGATCCGATGAGCAGCGCCACGACCACTTCCACCGTCGCGAACGCGCCCTCGATCGACG
This sequence comes from Acidimicrobiia bacterium, assembly GCA_036277835.1. Lineage (GTDB taxonomy): Bacteria > Actinomycetota > Acidimicrobiia > IMCC26256 > DASPTH01 > DASUMF01. The sequence continues at coordinate 8 of DASUMF010000462.1, read as the reverse complement.
CGCACGAC
>DASUMF010000461.1:0-11239 GCA_036277835.1 Acidimicrobiia bacterium | reverse complement strand
CGACGCCCGGGTCCTGGCGCACCATCGACCCGAGCATGAAGAAGGTCGCGGTCCACCCGAGCTGGTCGAGCACACCGAGGAACGCGGGCGTCGACGCCGCGTCGGGCCCGTCGTCGAACGTGAGCGCGACGTGGCCGCGTCGACCGAGCCCGACGAGCGTCGGGGTGAGACGGACACCGATCGGCGACACACCCCCGAGCGCGGGGGCGGCGTGCACGATGGCCGCTCCGAGACCCACTGCGCCGACGGCACACGCCACCCGCGTGGTTGGCTTCAGCGCAGCTCCCCGAGCGACGCCGCGCGCAGGTTGGCGCGATCGAACCGGCTGATGAGCGCGTCGACGGCGTGCTCCATCTCGTGGAGCTCACGTCCTCGTCCGTCGAGGAGGTAGACCTTGTCGGCCTGCAACGTGACGGGCAGGTCGTCGGGCCCGAAGGTGTCGTTCGGCATCACGAGCTTCTGCTTCGTGCGACCGGCGTAGTAGCGGTCGAACGCGTCGAGCCGACGACCGGGCACGAACTCGCGCGTCGGCGCGCCGACCTCGTGCGAGATGACGTCGCCTGCCTTGTCGACGTCGTTGCGTGCACGCGTCCACCGGAGGAACGTGCCGTGTCCCCAGCCTCCGTTCGCGATGTTCACACCGCTCGCCGAGAGCTCCTCGAGCTCGGTCGCGTGGTCGCGCGCCGTGAGCGCGTCGACGACGACCGTGACGTCGAGCTGCTTCACACCGTCGAGGAGGATCGGGTCTTCCAACTGCTCGCCGTCGAGGCGGACACCGAGGTACGCCGTGCGACGCACACCCTCGGGCGGCTTCGCGACCCCCACGCCGATCGCGGACACCGCCTGCGCACCCAAGGTGAGGCCGGTGTAGAGCACGAGGACGGTGGCTGCCGTGATCCACACCGTCTTGCGCGGCGCCGGCGTGCGGAGCGGAACGACGCGTCCCTTGCGGTCGACCGACTCGTTCGTCGCGGCCAGGGCGGCGACGTCGTTCGCGGGGTCACCCGTGAACAGCGCCTGCCCGTTCGCGATCAGGTCGTCGCGCGCGCCGCCCGCCTCGGTGAGGTCGCGGAGGATCACCTGGAGCTCGGCCTCGTCGTGCGCGTACGCGTTGACGCCGGCACGAGACATCATCTCGGCGTTGTCCTTGCCGTGGCCCGCGATCGGGAGATACGTGATCACGGGGAGGCCCACCGCGAACGCCTCCATGCACGTGAGCCCGCCTGCGTTCTCGACCAGCGCGTCGGCCGCCGTCATCAGCGTGGGCATGTCGTCGGTCCAGCCGATGACGGTGCCGTAGCCGCGGGTCTCGAGCTCCGTCCGCAACCGCTCGTCCTGCCCGCACACCGTGATCGGGTGGAACTCACCGCTGCGGCCGATCGCCTCGACGGTGGCGACGACGTCGCCGACGCCCCACGACCCCGCGACGACGAGGACGGCCCGGTCGTGGGCGTCGAGGCCGAGCGCGCTGCGCACCGCGTCACGGTCGACGGCGACGTCGCGGAAGCGCGGCCCGACGAGCGGTCCCCGTGCGCGAGCGTCGCGGCCGCCCCGCGCGGTGGCGGCCTGGGCCGACAGCTCGCTCACGGCCAGGTGCCGGTCGACGCCCGGGTGCACCCAGAGCGAGTGCACGGCGAAGTCGGTGAGGTAGGTGACGACGGGCACCCGCAGGGTCTTCTTGCGACGCATGCGCCCGAGCACGAGCGACGCCAGGGGGTACACCGACACGATCGTGTCGGGACGGAACTCCTTGATCCGGCGTCGGAGCTTGCGGCGCGTGAGCCAGGTGTCGACCATCACCGCGGGCGCGCGCAGCACCGGCGACATCTTGTAGCTGAGCTCGTAGCTCCACGGGAAGAGCCGCAACTGCACCTGGTAGAACCAGCGCAACGCGGGCCCGATGTGGAACGCGACGGCGTCGAGGAAGTCGATCACCTCCACGCGGTGACCCTCGGCAACGAGACGGTTCCGAAGCTCTTTGGCCGCGCCGTCGTGACCCGCGCCCATGGACGCGGAGACGATCAAGATGCTCCGCCGCACGAGGGCAAGGGTACCGGGTTGGGCCGGAACGTGCCGGGAACAGCACCCGCCCGATTGCGACATTCCGGGCGGGCAGCGCCGGTCGTGGGCTGGTCAGTTGGTGCCGTCGCGGAGTGCCGCCACGATCACCCGCATGGCCAGCACCGTCGCGCAGAACAACCCGAAGTACCCGAGCACCCGCAGCAACGACGTGTTGCCGCTGAACGACGGCCCACCTTCGATCGCGATCAGCCCCACCGATGCCACGCCGATCGTGCCGGCGAGGAACGCGAGCACGAACCGGTTCACGAGTCGGGTGACGACCTGCTCGTCGTGATCATCGGCGAAGTGCGAGACCCGCACCCGCAGGCCGTCGCGTTCGAGCATCGAGAAGGCACGGTCCACGTGGCGCGGCAGACGTCGGAGCATCGGGACCGTGCGCAGGATCTCGTCCCGGACGGCCTGCTGCACCGACCCCGGCGTGACCTGGCTCCGCACCCACTGGCCCGCGATCGACTCTGCGGCCTCGATGACCGAGTAGTTGGGGGCGATGGTGGTGAGGGTGCCCTCGAGCACGATCAGAGCACGGAAGAAGGTGCTCCACTCCGCGGGGAGCGTGATGCCGAAGTCGAAGAACAGCCGCAACATCGCGTTCAACATGGCGGCGTCGGGGCGCGAGCCCGGTGCGAGGTGCTGCGCCATGAACCGGGCGAGCGCCCGTTCGAAGTCGCCGACGTCGACCCCTCGTCGCAGGCGGGCGACCTGGAGCACGGCCTGCACCACCGCGTCGGCGTCACGACGGGTGACTCCGGCGAGCATGTCGCGCAGCGCGGCCTGCTCCAGGGCGTCGAGCCGACCGGCGGCGCCGAAGTCGATCAGCGCGAGGCGCCCGTCCGCGAGCAGCATCACGTTGCCGGGGTGTGGGTCGGCGTGGAACACGCCCTCTTGCAACATCTGTTCGAGGAACATGCGCAGCAGCTGGTCGGCGATCTTGGTGCGATCCGACGGGCGCGCCTCGCTCCACGCGACCTGACGCACGTCCACGCCGTCGAGCCACTCCATCACGAGGACGCGCGACGTGCTGAGCTCTTCGTACACACGCGGGACGTACACCCGCGACCCGGGCGGAAGGCACGCCGCGATCGTGCGCGCGTTGCGTGCCTCGATCCGGTAGTCGAGCTCCTCGCGCAGGCGCGCACCGAACTCGTCGACCAGCTCCTTCACGTGGTACTCGGAGCCCCACGATGTGCGCGACTCGGCGACGGTGCCGAGCTCCTCGAGCACCGAGAGGTCGACGTCGACGGTGTCGCTCACTCCGGGTCGTTGCACCTTGACGACGACGGACGAGCCGTCGTGCAGGCGCGCCCGGTAGACCTGTCCGATCGACGCCGCCGCGAGGGGTTGCCACTCGAACGACGCGAACACCTCGCCGCATGGCGCGCCGAGCTCCTCGTCGAGCAACTCCTCGATCCCGTCGCGTGGCGCGGGGCGGACGTCGTCCTGGAGCAGGGCGAGCTCGGCCGCGAACTCGGGAGACACGAGGTCGCTCCGCGTCGAGACGACCTGACCCAGCTTCACGAACATCCCGCCGCACTCCTCGAGCGCGAACCGCAGTCGTCGGGCGGTCGGCCTGCGCTCGCCGTCGGGTGAGGCGCCGTTGCGACCCAGACCCATCGACGGCCCGAGGCCGTTGCGCATCGCGATCCGGCTGATCTCGGCGTAGCGGCGCACCTGGCGGCTGCGCAGCCGTATCGACTTGAGGGGATGTGGGATCGTCTGGAGCCCGGTCTGGGCGCGGGCGATCATGCCCGGTCGGGCCAGGAACTCCATCCAGACGCCGGCAGCCATCGCGCCGAACAACGAGAAGAGGAAGAGGTTGCGGGCGAAATTCTCGACACCCTCGGCGCTCTCGGCCGCGATGACGAGCGCGACGGTGGTCCCGACCGCCCAGCCCAGGAGCCCCGTGAGCAGCGTCGCCGCGAACGAGCGACGCACGCCGAGGATCCGACCGATCAGCGCACCGGCAACGAGCGCGAAGACGAACGCGGGGACGAGCAGCCAGAGGTCGTCGCCCAGCCGCTCGAACACCGATGCGGCGAGCGGCGTCGTCATGAGAGAGCTCTCATGGCATGGAGGGGTCGCTCACCCGATCTCCTCCACGACGAGCGCGCCGTCGGCGTGGCGTGCCCGCAGCACCTTCTTGTCGAACTTGCCGACGCTCGTCTTCGGAACCTGGTCGATGAACGTCCACCGCTCCGGGAGCTGCCATTTCGTGACGCGATCGCGCAGGAACTCTCGAAGCTGCTCGGCACCGACCTCGGTGTCGGGCCGGAGGACGACGCACGCGAGCGGGCGCTCGTCCCAGCGCGCGTCGGGCACTGCGATCACCGCGGCCTCCGCGACGTCGGGATGGGCCATGAGGTGACCCTCGAGCTCGACCGACGAGATCCACTCGCCACCAGACTTGATGACGTCCTTGGTGCGGTCGGTGATCCGCAGGTAGCCGCCGGGCGTGACGCTCGCGATGTCGCCGGTGCGCAACCAGCCGTCGTGGAACTTCTCGGGCGTGCGGTCGCGGTAGTAGCTCGCGGTGATCCACGGACCGCGCACCTCGATCTCGCCGACCGCGACACCGTCCCACGGCAGCACCGCACCGTCGTCGCCGACGATGCGCAGCTCCACGCCCGGCATCACGCGCCCGGTCATCGACCGGAAGTCCATCTCCTCGGTGGTGCCGAGCGCGACGTCCTTGGGCGGCCACGCCACTGCGGCGAGCGGGCTCGTCTCGGTCATCCCCCACGCCTGGACCATCCGGATGCCGAATCGCTCCTCGTAGGCCTCGATGAGCGCCCGCGGCACCGCGGAGCCACCGCACACCACCATGCGCAACGAGGAGAGGTCGACCGGGTGCTGCTCCGTGTAGTGGAGGAGGTCGGTCCAGATCGTGGGCACCGCACTCGCACAGGTGGGCCGCTCGGTCTCGATGAACACCGAGAGCGGCTCGCACTGGAGGTACCGGCCGGGCAACAGGAGGTCGGCACCGGCCATCCACGCCGCGTACGGCGCGCCCCACGCATTGGCGTGGAACATCGGCACCACCGGGAGCATGCGGTCGCGATCGGTGTACCGGGCGGCGCTGCCCTCACCGACGCCCATCGAGTGCAGGAAGGTCGACCGGTGCGAGTAGACGACGCCCTTCGGGTTGCCGGTGGTACCGCTCGTGTAACACATCGCCGCGGCGGCGCGCTCGTCGATCTCCGGCCACTGGTACCCCGGCTGCTCGGCGGCGAGGAGCTCGCCGTAGCGATGGACCGATGCAGTCCCACCCTCGAGCGCGGAGGCGTCGCCGTCGCCGATCACGATGTAGTGCTCGACGGTCGACAGCTGCGGCGCGAGCGGCGCCAGGATGGGCACGAGCGTGTCGTCGAGGATGATCACGCGGTCCTCGGCATGGTTGATGATGTAGGCGAGCTGCTCGGGGAAGAGCCGCAGGTTGAGCGTGTGCAGCACCGCGCCGATGCCGGGGATCGCGAAGTAGGCCTCCAGGTGCTCCTGGGTGTTCCACGCGAGCGTGCCCACGCGGTCGCCCACGTCGACCTTCAGGCGCCGCAGCGCGGCGGCGAGCCGCTCGGCGCGGTCGCCGACCTCCGCGAACGTCGCGCGACGGCTCTTCTCGCCTTCGAACGTGACGACCTCGCTGGCGTTGTGCACGGTGCGCCCGTGACGGAAGATCATGCCCACCGTGAGTGGGAAGTCCTGCATGGTCGACTGCATCGGGAACCTCCCCCCAGAAGCGAATTCGCTGGTGGGAGCGTACCCGTGGGCGCGCTGCGCGTCACCCGGGGATCGCGACCTCAGCCGCCGTAATTCATCCGCGTGTCCTGCATGCCGAGCACGGGGGTGTCCTCGGGCTTGAGGAAGCCGGCGTCGACGACCTCACCGATGAACAGCGAGTGACTGCCCACGCCGACGGTCTGGCGCACCTCGCAGTCGACGTAGGCGACGGCCTGGTCGAGGATCGGCGCGCCGGTCGTGCCGTCGTGGAACGGGAAGCCGTTGAGGGTGCGCGCCCCGAGGTCGACGTCGACCGGTTTCGTGAACTTGCGCACGATGGCGCGGTCCTCGCGGTCGACGATGTTGCAGCTGAACACCTGCCCGTCGGTGATCAGCTCGTGGGTGAGCGCCTCGGCCTCGACCGCCACCGCGAGCAACTTCGGATCGAACGACACCTGGGTGACCCAGTTGGCGGTCATCGCGTTCCGGCGCTCGCCGGCCCGGGAGCCGATCACGTACAACCCGCTCGGCATCGTCCAGAGCACGCGTCGGCGGAGGCGGTCGTACTCGTCGGGGTCGGCGCCGGCGGGAAACGGCGGGACCGGCCCGTCCTTGGTCGGCATCGAGCGACCTTACGCGCGGAGCGATGCCGCGAGGTCGGCCTCGCGGGCGAGGCCCTCGGTGATGGGCTGATCGAGCGCCGCCCACACGAGCGCCTTCGCGGCGCGCACCGCCGCGGGCGGGCGAGCGGCGATCGTGGCCGCGCGTGCGTCCGTACGCGCGGCGAGCTCTGCCCTCGGCACGACCTCGTCGACGAACCCGCGTCGCAAGGCGTCGACGGCCGGGATGCGATCGCTGGTGAGGATCGCGTGCAACGCGGCGGAGGTGCCCGCCACGCGGCCGAGCGTCTGGGTCGCGCCCCCGGCGGGGATCATCCCGATGCGCTCCTCGGGGAGCGCCACGATGCAGTCGTCGGCGACGATCCGGTAGTCGCACTGCAAGGCGAGCTCGAAGCCGAAGCCGACCGCGTTGCCGTGCATCGACGCGATCATCGCGACCGGCACCGAGCGCAAGATGCCCCAGACGTCGCGGCCCCACCGAGCGTCGCGCATGGCGAAGAGCGAGGGCGCGGTCCCGAACTCGCGGAGATCGGCACCGGCGGAGAAGTGGTCGCCCTCGGCGCGGTACACGACGACCCGCGTGTTCGCGTCGGCGATCACTGCACCCAGCACGTCGCACAGCGCATCGCGCGTCGCGACGTCGTAGATGTTGATCGGCGGGTTGTCGAACACGATCTCGGTGACCGGACCGCGCGAGTGCACGTGGAGCCGTTCAGGCATCTCGCCGCTCCAACGCGAGAAGGTGACCGACGGCCTCTTCGAGCGAGACGCGTGCGCGTGCGGTGCGGTTGCCGTCAACGAGGACTCCGACCGCGAGCATCACCGCGAGGAGGCCCGCGACCGGGTCGGCAACCGACGACCGACCGAGGCGCGGCGGGTCGTGACGGGCGGCCCACCCACCACGCGCTTCGGCGGCGAGGCCGTACCCCGGACGATCGTCGTCGGCGAACGCCGCGATGCGCACGATCGGCACCTGCGCGTCGGCGAGCCCGACGTTGCGGAGCACGCGCGGCGTCGTCGCGTCGATCAGGAGATCCGCTCGCTCGAGCAACGCCGCGAACCTGTCACGTTCCGACGCGATGCCGAGGTCGAGCGACGTGACCGACTGTCCGGCGCGCAGCGCATCGCGCAGGGGGAAGGGATCAGGCCGGCGCGGGTCGGTGACGCGCACGACGTGAGCCCCGAGCTCGTGCAACACGCGCCCTGCGAGGGGTGCCGCCCAGGTCGCGCCGAGCACGACCACCGTCGCGTCGAGCTCGCGCACCGGGCGCGACGGCCACGGCACCACGGGCGCAGACGTGGGCCCGGGACGCACGGCGGCCACCGGGAGCTGCCACTCCCCCGCCTCGCGGTCGATGGCTTCGGCGGACAGCATCGACACGTCGGGCAAGCCCCCCTCCCCTGGTTCCGGCGTCCCCCGGCGACCGTGGAGGTCGTCCGGGGACGCCAGCACGGAGATCATGGCGGCGAAGTCGGGCCAGGCCGTGGGCGGACCCGGGTGGACCCACCCGTCGGCAGCACGGAGGAGCACGCCCGGTGCCATGAGGCCGGGCGCACCCGGCCGGGCGAGATCGACGCCGGGGAGCCCGAGGGCCTCGCTGAGCTCACGGACCGCGGCGTCCGCGATCGCGACCCCGGCTCGCGGCGACGCTCGACGCGCCATCACCGCGCTCATTCGCCACGGAAGTTCGGTGGGCGCTTGGCGAAGAACGCGTCGATCCCCTCTGCGCGGTCGACGGTGGTCGACAGCAGGAGGTTGAGATCGGCTTCGACGCGATGACCCTCGGCGATGGTGAGGTCGCGCCCTCGCTGGACGGCATCACGCGCCGCTGCCTGCGCCCGGGGCGCGCCCGCCGCCAGGCGTGCCGCCAACGCCTCGGCGTGGCCGACGGGGTCGTCGACACGGATCGCTGCACCCGAGCGCTCGAGCTCCTCGGCACCGAGCTCGTCGCCCAGCACGATGGCGCGGAGCGCGAGCGCCACGCCGGCGACGCGGGTGAGACGTTGCGTGCCACCCCAACAGGGCAGCTCACCCTGCTCCACCTCGGGCAACTGGAGCGTGGCGCCCGGCCCGATCACGCGGACGTCGGCCGCGAGGAGCACCTCGGCACCGGCGCCGATCGCCGGGCCGTCCCAGACCGCGATCGTCGGCGCGGGGAACCGGGCGAGGATCGCGGCCGGGTCGTGCAGCCCCGACGGCGTGGGCGGACGGGGCTCGCGGCACCCGGCACCACCTCGTGCGTCGAGCAGGAGCGCACGCGGCGCGCTGTCGATCAGGGCCTCGAGGTCGGCGACCAGCTGCGCACCGTCGCCGGTCGTGATGTCGGCGAGCGGCCCGGGGCCGAGCGCGACGACGGCGACCGCAGTCGCCGTCGACTCGTCGGCGTCGTCAGGAACCGACACGGGCGAGCTCGTTCACCTCGGCGCGCTCGGCGTCGTCGAGCTCCCACGCCTCGGTGGCCGCCGCGTTCGCACGCACCTGCTCCGGCGAGGTCGCGCCCGCGATCACGCTCGCGACCGCCGGGCATCCGGCGAGCCACGACAAGGCGAGCTCGGTGAGCGTGTGACCGTGCGCGGTCGCGAACGCGTCGAGGCGCTCGACCACGTCGAGCTTCTGGTCGTTGAGGAACATGCTCGCCCGGTCGCCCCAGGCGGCGAGCCGCGTGCCCTCGGGCGCGGCTTCGCCGCGCTTGTACTTGCCCGTGAGGACACCGCTCGCCAGCGGGAAGTACGGCATGAGCGTGATGCCCAACCGCTCCACCGCGGGGAGGGCGTCGTCCTCGACCGCGCGATCGAGGAGGCTGTAGTTGTTCTGCACGTTCACGAACGGGCGGAGCCCGTGTTCGGCTGCGACGGTCGCAGCTTCGTCGAGCTGGGCCGCCGAGAAGTTCGAGCAACCGATCTCACGAACCTTTCCCGCGTCGAGGAGCGCGTTCAGCGCGGTCAACGTCTCGAGGATGGGGGTCGTGGCGTCGGGCACGTGGAGGAGGTAGAGGTCGATCGTGTCGGTGCCGAGACGCTGCAAGCTCCCGTCGACGGCCCGGCGCACGTTCGCCGCGCTCCCGGGAGCATCTCCGGTGTCGGTGCCACGACCACCGAACTTGGTCGTGATCACCGCCTCGGCCCGACGCCCGCCGAGGGCGCGACCGAGGAACTCCTCCGAGAGCCCACCGCCGTAGCTCTCGGCGGTGTCGAAGTGGTTGACACCCGCATCGAGCGCCGCGTGGGTGACCGCCTCCGCGCCGTCGGCGTCGATCCGCATCCCGAAGTTGTTGCATCCGAGCCCGGCGATCGACACCTCGAGCGAACCGACCTTGCGCATCTCCGTCACGTGCGTCTCCTCCCACGAGTCGCTTCACGCTACCGCCGCTGTGATCCCGTTCCGCTGGTAGCGTCCGGCGCCGAGCGAGGAGCGCGTCATGAGCATCGTCCGCGAACGTCACGACCACGTCGAAGTCGTGCGCATCGACCGCCCGGAGGCGAAGAACGCGGTGAACGACGAGGTCGCGCTGGGCCTCGAAGCCGCGCTCGACAGCATCGAGGACGACGTCGACGTGCGGGTCGTCGTGCTCACGGGCACCGGCGACACCTTCTCGGCCGGCGCCGACCTCAAGATGATCGCGGCCGGGCGCTCCGACGACTTCTACACGCGGCGCGGCGGCTTCGCCGGCTTCGTGGAGCGCGACTTCCCGAAGCCGATCATCGCGGCCGTGAACGGCACCGCGCTCGCCGGAGGCTTCGAGATCGTGCTCACGTGTGACCTCGTCGTGGCAGCCGACACCGCGAAGTTCGGCCTGTTCGAGGTGAAGCGCGGCCTCATCGCGGCGGCCGGCGGTCTCATCCGCCTGCCGCGCAAGATCCCGCAGAACCTCGCGATGGAGGTGGCCATCGCGGGCACCACCATCGACGCGAAGCGACTCCACGAGCTCGGGCTCGTGAATCGGATCGTGCCCTCCGGGGAAGTCGTCGAGACGGCCGTCGGCCTCGGCGCGCTGATCGCCGAGAACGCCCCTCTCGCGGTGCGTCGCTCACGCTCGTTGATCCGCGAGGCGCTCGACCTCGATCAGGAGGCGGCGTGGAAGCGGAGCAAGGAGCTCCAGCGTGAGGTGTTCGCTCACCCCGACGCCGCCGAGGGCTCGACCGCGTTCGCGGAGAAGCGCGCACCGATCTGGACGAGCACCTGACTTCCCGGGTGTCACTCCCCCCGGGCGTGGGAAACTAAGCCCTGCATGGACACCCACCATCTGCCGCATCAGCATCGACTCTCGGTCGAGCTGAAGTACGCGCTCATCACGGTCCTCGTGATCGCGCTGTTCGTCGTGCTGCAGCTGTCGAATGCGCTGTCGGGCGTCAACGAGACGGTCACCGACGGCGTCGACCGCCTCGCGCGCCTCGGCAGCATCGGTGTGTTCGTGATCGCGCTCATCGCGAACGTGTCGATCATCATCCAGATCCCGTACACGCTGCCGTTGCTGTCCGCCGCGCTCGGTGGCGCCGATCTCGTGTCGATGCTCCTCCTCGGGCTCGCGTCCGGGCTCGGCGCGGGTATCGGCGCCGTCCTCGCGTACAAGGTCGCCGACACCCTGGTCGTCCGGAGCCACGCCGAGCCCGACGGGCGCGTGTTCCGTTGGATCGCCCGCAACGTCGACGTGAAACCGCGGCTCACGTCGTTCGTGATCTTCCTCGTGGCGCTGTCGCCGCTCCCCGACGGCACCATCGTGATGCCGCTCGCGATGGTGCACTTCGGGTTGCGGCGCCTCGCCGTGCCCCTCTTCCTCGGGAAGCTCCTGCACAACCTGCTGCTCGCCGTCGTGTTCTGGGCGTTC
>DASUMF010000460.1:0-3275 GCA_036277835.1 Acidimicrobiia bacterium | reverse complement strand
CGCTGTTCCACCTCCATCACGCGGAGCGCGCCGGGAAGCGGCGCTGGGGCGACAAGTCGCTGCACACCGAGCACTACGCCGACCGCGTGTTCGCCGAGTACCCGGACGCGCGCATCGTCCACATGGTGCGCGACCCGCGCGACCGCTACGCGTCGGTGCGTCGGCGCCACGGGCAGGACCTCTCGCGCGTCGGCGCCGCGACCGGTCGGTGGCGGTCCTCGATGCGGGCGGCCCGGCGCAACCTCCGCCGCCACCCGGGGCGCTACCTCGTGGTGCGGTACGAGGACATCGTCGACGATCCGGAGGCCACGATGCAGCGGGTCTGCCGGTTCGCCGGTCTCGACTACACACCAGCGATGCTCGCCATGACGGGCGCTCCCGATCATCGCGACACGGGTGGCAACAGCTCCTTCGGCGACGTCGAGGTCCAGTCGATCTCCGCCAAGGCGGTCGGGCGCTACCGGTCGGTGCTCACGCAGGGCGAGATCGCGTTCATCCAGTGCGTCGTCCGACGCGACATGGCGGTGACCCGTTACGAACCGGCCGACATCGGGTTCACCCTTGCGGAACGCGCACGGTTCGCACTCTGGGAGCTGCCGTCGCAGTTCGCTCGGATGCTCGGTGCGACGTCCTTCGAGTGGATGCAGCGCAAGCGCGGCGCGCGCGTCTCGGCGCCGAAGCACCGGGTCGCGTCGTGACGGCGCTCGTGTCGATCCACTCGAGTGCGGTGGTCGAGGACCCGTCGGCGGTCGGTGAGGGCACGCGGGTCTGGCACGGGAGCCACGTGCGGGCCGGCAGCACCGTCGGTCGCGAGTGCACGCTCGGGTTCTCGGTGTACGTCGACGAAGGGGTGGTCATCGGCGATCGCTGCAAGCTGCAGAACCACGTGTCGGTGTTCCGGGGGGTGGTCCTCGCCGACGAGGTCTTCGTCGGACCGTCGGCGGTCTTCACGAACGACCTGTACCCACGGGCCTGCTCACCCGACTGGGAGGTCACGCCGACCCACGTCGGGCGGGGCGCGAGCATCGGCGCGAACGCCACCATCGTCTGTGGCGCCGAGATCGGCGAGTGGGCAGTGATCGCGGCCGGTGCCGTCGTCACCGGCGACGTCGCCGCGCACTCGCTCGTGATGGGAGTGCCGGCACGCCACCGCGGCTGGGCGTGCCGCTGTGGCCGGGTGCTCTCGCGTCCCGGACTGCCGCTCCCGAGCCGGTGCGGTCACTGTGGCCGCGTCCCCGACGACGTCGGAGCACCATGATCTCGTTGAGCGTGCCCGTCCTGGGCGAGCACGAGGAAGCGCTCGTGCTCGAGGTGCTGCGGTCGGGGCGCCTCGTCCGCGGCCCGATGATCGACGGCTTCGAGTCCGCCGTCCGGCGCACGACCGGCGCGCGGCACGCGATCGCGGTGAACAACGGCACGAGCGCGCTCATCGCGAGCCTGCTCGCCCACGGCGTCGGACCGGGCGACGAGGTGATCACCTCGCCGCTGACGTTCGTCGCCACCTTGAACGCCATCCTGTTCGTGGGTGCGCGTGCGCGGTTCGCCGACATCGGCGACGACTTCAACATCGATCCCCGCCGGGTCGAGGAGTTGATGGGGCCTCGCACGCGCGCCCTCCTTCCCGTGCACCTCTACGGGTGTCCGGCGCCGATGGAGCAGCTGTCGGCCATCGCCGAGGAGTACGAGGTCACCGTGGTGGAGGACGCCGCCCAGGCGCTCGGCGCCGCCGTCGCCGGGCGACCGGTCGGCGGCGCCGCCACGGCATGCTTCTCGTTCTACGCGACGAAGAACATCACGACCGGCGAGGGTGGGATCGTCACCACCAACGACGACGCGGTCGCCGACGAGCTGCGGGTGCTCCGCGACCAGGGACAGCGCGGGCCATACGACTACGCGCGTCCCGGGTTCAATTTCCGCATGACCGAGTTGGAAGCTGCGCTCGGGGTCGCCCAGATGGGACGGCTCCCGTCGCTGCTCGCCGCGCGTCGCGACCACGCGTCGCTCCTCAGCGCGCTGCTCGCCGGCATCGACGGGCTGGTCCTGCCCCGGGAGCCCGACGGCCGGTGCCACGTGTTCCACCAGTACACCGTGCGCGTCACAGCCGATGCCCGGTTGGATCGGGACGCGCTGTGCGCCACGCTGCAGGCCCGCGGGATCGATTGCCGCATCTACTACCCGGCACCGGTGTTCGAGCACGAGTGCTTCCGGACGGATCGTCGCGTCTCGCGCGACGACGTTCCCAACGCGCGCCGCGCCGCCGACGAGGTGCTCTCGCTGCCGATTCATCCGCTGCTCGACGACGCGGCGCTGCATCACGTCGCCCGCTGTGTGCGCGAGGCGCTGTGCTGACGCGTCGGACGGCCGACGACGGGTCGTCTGCCACGCGCCCGCGGCACTGCATGGTGGTGTACGCCACCTATCCGCTGAACGAGCCGAGGGTCACCCGTGAGGCCGAGGCGCTGGTCGCCGCGGGCTTCGACGTCGACGTGATCTGTCTTCGCGGCGACGGCGAGCCGCTCCACGCCTGGCATCGCGGTGTCGAGATCCACCGCGTCCCCGTCCCGATCGACAAGCGGAGCCTCGGGTGGCAGATGCTCAGCTACGTCCGCTTCCTCAGCCGGGCCACGGTGCGCCTCGGGCGGCTGCACACACGGCACCCGTATCGAACGGTGCAGGTGCACAACCTCCCCGACTTCCTCGTCTTCTGTGCCGTGGTGCCGAAGCTCGACGGAGTGCCGGTGCTGCTCGACCTGCACGACCTCATGCCGGAGTTCTTCGCGGGGAAGTTCGGGGAGGGGCGGCTGCTGCCCTGGGCGATCCGGTTGCAGGAGCGAGCATCCTGCAGGTTCGCCGACCACGTCATCACGGTGAGCGACGCATGGCGCGCCGCCCTGGCGGAACGGGGCGTCGACCCGCGCAAGTGCTCCGTGGTGATGAACGTCGCCGATGACCGCATCTTCGGCCCCCGGCCGCGCCCCGCGCCGCACGAAGGCTTCCGCCTCATCTACCACGGCCAGGTCACCCGCCGGTACGGCCTCGACGTCGCGGTCCGCGCCGTCGCGAGCCTGCGCGACGAGGTGCCCGGCATCCACCTCACCATCCGTGGACGGGGTGACCAGGTCGACGAGCTGCGCGCGTTGATCCGCGAGCTGGACGCGAGCGATCTCGTGGAGCTGTGCCAGGAGTCCGTACCTGCCGAGGAGCTCCCGGGCATCATCTCGGCCGCCGACCTCGCCGTCGTGCCGTACCGCGACGACGTGTTCACCGACGGGATC
>DASUMF010000459.1:0-6226 GCA_036277835.1 Acidimicrobiia bacterium | reverse complement strand
ATGATGTCGACCATCTCGGTGCGCACGAACCCCGGCTCGACGTTGACGATCGCGATGCCCATCGGCCGCAGCTGACCAGCCACGGCGTTGGCGAAGCGATTGAGCGCCGCCTTGCTCGACGCGTAGGCGAGCGGCGCGGTGCCCATCACCGACTCTTCTCCGCCGCCGCCTCCCCCCGCGACGAGATCGCCCGCGGCCGACGTGAGGTTCACGATCACGCCACCTCCCTGGTCGCGCATGTGCGGCACCACCGCCTGCACGAGCGTGAACGCGGCGTCGAGGTTGGTGGCGAACTGCCGGTGCCAGTCGTTGCGGCTCAACTCGAGCAGCGGCAGGCCCCACGCCTTGCCGCTCGTGTACGCCGCGTTGTTCACGAGCACGTCGATGCGCCCGAGCTCGGCGACGGCGGTGTCGACCACCTTCACGAGGTCGTCCTCGACCGACACGTCGGCCTGCACCGCGACGGCGCGTCGCCCGAGGGCCTCGACGGCCTCGACCGTCTCGCCGATGGTGCCGGGCAGACGCCGGCGCGGCTCGACCGTGCGCGCCGCGACGACCACGTCGGCACCACGCGTCGCGAGCTCGATCGCGATCTGCTTCCCTACCCCCCTGCTCGCGCCGGTGACGATCGCGACCTTGCCCTCGAGCTCCATCGGATCACGCTCCTCTCTGAGGCGAACGTACGGCGCCGGTCGCGCGACGGCAACTCGACTGCGTTTGCCGACGACCATCCGCACCCCGCAGACTCGCGGTCATGGGAGACACGGACCTCAGCGGCAAGGTGGCAGTGGTGACGGGCGGGGGCGCCGGCATCGGGCGCGGGATCGCGGTGCAGCTCGCCGCGCACGGCGCCGACGTGGCGGTGATCGACATCGACCCCGACCGCGCGGCACAGGCGGTTGCCGCGGTCGAGGCGCTCGGGCGACGCGCGCTCAACGCGCCGGCCGACGTGATGGACACCGACGCGCTCCGTGCGTCGATCGGCGCGGCCGACGAGACGTTCGGACGCATCGACATCCTGGTGAACAACGCGGGCGGCGTGAGTGGACGCCCGTTCCTCGCGCAGAGCGAGCGGAGCTGGCGCCGCCACATCGACATCAACCTCGTGAGCATGCTCGCGTCGATCTCGGCGATCGCCCCGATCATGATCCGGGGCGGCGAAGGCGGCTCGATCGTGAACGTGACCAGCATCGAGGGCACGCGCGCGGCGCCGATGTTCGCGGTGTACGCGGCGTGCAAGGCCGGGATGATCAGCTTCACGCGCACGATGGCCCTCGAGCTGGCGGAGCACGGCATCCGGGTCAACGGCATCGCGCCCGACTGGACGCGCACCCCGGGCAACAGCGGCTTCCGGTCCGGACCGGTGCCCGACGAGCTGCCGCCCCGCACGCCGGAGTACCTCGCCTCGGTGGAGGCGTACATCCCCGTCGGGCGCGAAGGGATCGTGGAGGAGTGCGGCGACGTCGCGGTGTTCCTGTCGTCGACGATGGCGAGCTACGTGAACGGCGTGACGATCCCGGTCGACGGCGGCACGTGGGCGTCGAGCGGATGGACCCGCACCGACCGCGGGTGGACGCTCTGGGCAGGCGACCCGACGTTCGACGCCGCCGCGACGATGTCGCCCACACCACGGCCCGAATGACCTCCTGCTAGCGTTTCTGCAACTCGCACAGAATGGAGCACGGATGAGCGACGAATCGACGACCGAGAAGGTCCGTCGCCCGGACCCCGTCGGTACGGCCGGCGCGACCGCCATCGGCGAGAAGCTGAGCGCGTTGCGCGCAGGCAACGGCCCGGGTGGACTGGGGCTCAGCCGCAAGGAGATGCGCAAGCTCGTCAAGCAGGCCGACGGCGTCTCGATGATGAACCAGGCCCCACGCCTCTCGGCCGACTCCGTCGGCCCGCTCGAGCACATGCTCCGCATGGTGCCGACGACGCGCCGTCACAAGGAGCCGCGGATCAAGGTCGGCGATCCGGTGGTCGACTTCTCGCTGCTCGGCTCGCACGGCGAGACGGTGTCGCTCGATTCCCTCCGCGGCAGCCGGCCGTTCGCGATCAGACTCACGAGGGCGGTCGGGTCCGGCGTCATATGACCAGCGTGCGTCCCAGGTCTGGATGACCTGACTCAGAGCTACACCCAGTTCCAAGCCGTCGGCGCCGAGTTGATCGTGGTGTTCCCGATCTCACACGAGCTCACGAAGGTCGTCGTCGACACGCTCGACCTCCCGTACGCGATCTACTCCGACGAGGATCGCCAGCTGTTCACCGCGTACGAGACCCGCTTCAGCGCCGGCGCACCGCTGCCCGCGTGGATCGTCGGCGACACCGACGGCGTGATCCGCTTCCTCTGGCGCGCGACGGAGGGTGGCCTGTTCGACCACTATCCCGAAGCGCCCGAGATCCTCGCGGTCCTGCGGGAGATCCAAGGCGCATGACCGACACGATCGCGCGCCCGGAGCCCTACGACAGCTACCACGTCGGCGACGCGGTCTGGTGCCTCGCGTGGGTCGGTATGCCGTTCGTGATCACGGGCAAGAACGACGAGAAGCAGACGATCGAGATCGACGGTGTCGGTCCCTGCTCCTTGCCCGAGGGTGCGTTGATCGACGTGACCGAGGCGAACCTCTTCATGCTCACCCACGAGCAGTGGGACTCGATCTGGTACTGGCCCGACAGCGACGGCGAGCGGTACCAGCAGGTCGTCGACCGCTTCGTCGAGCAGCACCGCGAGGGCGAGCTCGTCAACGGGTACGTGGGAAGCGGCATCACGGTCACCGACAGCCCCGACGGGGCGATGGCGTTCCGGCTGAGCTTCGCCGGCTACGGGCACTTCGGTCAGATCCTGGCGACACCGGTTGCCGCGATCGCCGACGACGGCTCCGCGCTGCTTCACCTCCACGATCCGGCGATCCCCGACGCGCGGTGGCTGCAGTGCGGGCCTGCGTTGCCGCTCGAGATCAAGATGACGGCGTACCGCTGGTCACTCGCCTATGGCAAGTTGGTCCTCAACTGGCAGGACTTCGACTAGCGCGACCCGCTCGACGCGACGGCGACGCCGTCGCCCCACGACTGGATGCGCCGCCAGAACTGCTCGCGCGTGCCGGCGAAGTTGTGCATGTGCGCCATGCGCGGGCACACGAACACGGTGATGTCGTTCGAGCTCGGGAACGCCTTCGGCTCCATCCACGGGTCGGGCACGACGTCGCGCTCGCCGACCGCGACGAGCACGGGCACGGTGATCGCGGCCGCTTCGCTCGCGACGGTCCCCGGCGTGATCATGAGGATCGCGCACGCGGGGGTCGTGGCCGATCGCCACTCCGGAAGGGCCACCGCGGGATCGACGCCCGCACCGAGGTCGGCGGCGACGATGTCGGCGGGGACGTCGTCGTAGTGGAACGCCCAGCCGAACGGGTGCTCGCCCGCCGCGGCGGCGCTGGCGAGATCGTCCTCTCCCTGCACTGATGCAGCTGCGGCGGCCAGCGCCGGCCCGTTGAGCATCACCGGCGCGTCGAGGCCCGCGCTGCGGAGCATCCAGGGCATCGCGGTCGGCGGCGTGCCGGGACGGCTCGGCACGCTGGTGTGGATCGCGCTGTAGCCCAGCGCGGCGATGCCGTCGAACACGGCGTGCTGGCCCTGGAGCACGATGGTGAAGCAGCCACCCATCGACTGGCCGATGCCGAGGCGGGTCGCGCCGGTGACGGGTGCGAAGCCGTCGAGGAGCTCGCCGCGCTCGAGCAGGCCGCTCACGTGCTCGACCGTCGCCAGGTTCGCGCGGGCCACGTTGTCGTAGGTGAGCGCGTTGGGATCGTCGGGCACGGTCGAGTCGCCGACGCCGAGATGGTCGCAGGCGACCAGCACCCACCCGCGATCCGTGTGGAAGCCCGCCTGCCCGCCGCCGCTCGCGCCGGGCATGTCGAAGGAGTAGTAGCCGCGCGCATACCCGCCGCCGGGGAAGGCGAAGCACACCACCGGTGGATCGGCGAGTGGGCCGTCGGGGAGGAACACCGACACCGCGGTCGACGCGGGCATGCCCAGCCCCGCGGCGTCGGTGACGTCGACGGTGAGATCGACGCGGGTGCTCACGGCGCCGGGTACGACGCGCCGAGGAGGGCGTCGATCTCGGGCTGGTCGGCCGCGAGCACGAAGCCGGCAGCGATCGCGTCGGCGAGCGACGCGCGCATGCGTTCGAGGTACTCGGCCTTGCCGCCCGGGTACAGCTGCGCCACGCGCGCCGCGTCCCACGGCTCGACGATGCCGAAGAGCATCGCGAAGCCGCCACCGCTCCCGCCCACGCCCGAGAGTCGCGACGTCGGAGCGTCGACCCACGGTGTGCGGATGCCACCTCTGGCGATGCCGTGCTCGTCGCGCTCGAAGTCGCCGCCGGCGCCGACGACCATGCGGGGCGCGTGCGGGGGCGGGGTCCCGTCGCGGACCCAGGCGTCGAGGTGCGAGAAGGCGGCCTGCTCGACGTAGTGCTGGTGCGGGCCGTTGTTGATCGGCGTGGCACTGACCGCACCCATCACGTCGTTCGTCGGCGCGAGCATGGCCGCGAACTTCTCGGGCGGGAGGGTGCCGTCGTCGAAGCCCGACGCGAACAGGTAGCCGTCGCCGTGCGCGGTGCCCGCGATCTCCCACAACCGGGTGCGGTCGTCGTCGTCCTGGCGGTAGCCGTGTCCGCCGAGGCCGAGCACGTCGGTCTCGCTCTGCACGGTCATCACCGGTACACGCACGTCGGCGCGGATGCGGTGCATCTCCTGCTGACCCATCCGCTGACGCGCGCGTTCGAGGTCGAGCGGCTCACCGTCGTCCGACCTCGGCAGGACGAAGCCGGCGAGGCCCGCACCGCTCCCACTGCGACCGTGCACGAGGAAGCCGTCGAACACCCGCGCCTGCGGGTCGATTCCGTTGATGTACGTCACCATGTGTGCGGCCGACTGCGACTCGCCCGCCGCGAGCAGACGGCCGGGCTGCAGATCGCCGAGGAGCGCCACGCCGGCGTCGCCGCGCACGGCGCGCCCGGCCTGGGTGAACATGTCGTAGGAGTACGCGTCGCCCGGATGCACCAGGTCGCCGTAGCGCGCGGGATCGACGTTCTTGAGGTAGGGGCCGTCGGGCACGAAGCCGCCGCCGTCGATCCCCACCTTCTGGGCCGACACGCCGACCCACGCCGAGCCCGAGCGGACGAGCTCACGGTGCAGGAACGCCCACTCCGGCGCACCGTCGCCGCCACCACTCACGTTGAGCCACTCGACGAGGACGGTGCCGTTGAACGCGGACGCATCGCGTGGACGGCGAACGAGGAGCCGCGTCGTGAATGGCTCGCTGCTCACCGGTTTCGCTTCCCAGTGGCCGTCGCCGCTCGGGTCGCCGTCGAACGCGACCGCGTTGCCGGCGAGGAAGAACTCCTCCTCGACGTAGCCGCGCGCGGCGAGATCGAACGTCCCCGCCACCATCGGCGCGGCGCCTGCGATCGGCCCCGTCACCTGCGCGTCGAACACACCGTCCGTCGACATCCTCCGTGCCTCCTTGGTTCGGGCGAACGTAACCGGGGTTGGCACACAGGGTCAATCAAGCGCGACTCGCGGACGGCGCTACTCTGCCGCTGCCCGATCGTCGGCGACCTCATCAGATTGGACCGTGGGATGAAGCTGGAAGGAAAGACCGCGCTGGTCACCGGCGGCGCACGCGGCATCGGCGAGGCGATCGTCAACTCGCTCGCCGCCGAAGGCGCGGCGGTTGCGATCTGCGACGTCGACCTCGACGGCGCGCGCGCCGTGGCGGCGCGCGTCGCGGCTGACGCGGGCGTCGCGACACGCGGCGTGCGGATGGATGTCACCCAACGGGCCGCGGTCGTGGAGGCCGTCGACGAGATCGAGACGGAGCTGGGGCCGGTCGACATCCTCGTGAACAACGCGGGCATCGACATCGTGAAGCCGTTCGTCGACAGCACCGAAGAGGAGTGGGACAAGATCATCGGCGTCAACCTGCGCGGCCCGATCCACACCTGTCACGTGGTGATCCCGCGCATGATCGAACGCGAGCGCGGTGGCGCGATCGTGAACCTCGCGTCGGACGCGGGACGGGTCGGCTCCACTGGTGAGGCGGTGTACTCGGCCACGAAGGGCGGCGTCATCGCCCTGACCAAGACGCTGGCGCGCGAGGTGGTGCGCTACGGGATCCGCGTGAACTGCGTGAGCCCGGGCCCGACCGACACTGCGCTGCTCGG
>DASUMF010000458.1:0-2023 GCA_036277835.1 Acidimicrobiia bacterium | reverse complement strand
CCCCGCTTTCTCCGCGTGCTCGGCCGCGGGCGTCGACTCGTGCCGTGGACCGCGGTCACGCAGATCGACGCCGAGTGCATCACCGTGGATGGCGATTCGTTCGACGCGTCGAGCTGAACTTCGCGACCGCCGCCGGCGACGTTTCGCGCTCCGCATCCTCGGGAACGACGTGCAAACACACTTCACCTGATTCGAGGAGGTCGAACATGCCGGACGTCGTCGACAGGATCGAGCACGACCATCGCGAGGTGGAGCAGTTGTTCGCCGCGTTCAGGGCGTCGCCGAGCAAGGCGAAGGCGCTGGAGATCTGCGACGAGCTCGAGAAGCACACCAAGGCAGAGGACGCCGCGGTGTATCCCGTCTTCGAGGACGAGCTGGCGAACGAGCAGGAGAAGGTCCACGAGGCCGAGGACGAGCACAAGGAAGCTCGGCAGCTGATCGGTCGGATCCGAAGCACCTCCGACGAGAGCCATCTCGTCGAGCTCATGGGTGAACTCGAGCACGCGATCCAGCACCACGTGCACGAAGAGGAGACCGAGATGCTCCCGAAGGCGCGCCGGGAGCTCCCGGCCGAGGAGCTCGACGAGCTCGGCGAGAAGTTCGAGGAGGCAAAGGAGTCGGTCGGCTGACAGCAACGTCGCTGAGGCCGGTCGCTCGACCGCTTCGACCTGCCGTGCCCCTGGCTCTTCGGAGCCGGGGGCACGGCCGCGAGGCGACCGACGCGCCGACAAGTACGCCGAAGAGGAGGAGCCGATGACGTCGTTCGGGTACACGCTGTCGAGTGAGGAGCACGCGCCGGCCACGCTCGTGCACAACGCGCGTCGCGCCGAGGAGAGCGGCTTCGACTTCTGCTCGATCTCCGACCACTACCACCCGTGGGTCGGCGCGCAGGGCCACAGCCCGTTCGTGTGGTCGGTCCTCGGGGCGATCGCGCAGGTGACCGATCGCATCGACGTCGGGATCGGTGTGTCGTGTCCGATCGTTCGCGTGCACCCGACGATCGTGGCGCAGGCCGCGGCGACCACGTCCTTGTTGCTCGACGGCCGGTTCTTCCTCGGCGTCGGCACCGGTGAGGCCCTGAACGAGCACATCACCGGCGAGCGATGGCCACGGCCCGCAGTTCGCCTCGACATGCTCGAGGAGGCCGTCGAGATCCTGCGGGGCCTGTGGACCGGTAACACGGTCGACCGGACCGGTCGCCACTACGAGGTCGAGAATGCGCGCCTGTTCGACGCGCCCGACGCGCCGATCCCGGTGATCGTGTCAGGCTTCGGTGCGCAGGCTGCGGAGCTCGCGGGTCGCATCGGCGACGGGTACTGGGGACACGCGCCGGAGCGCGAGACGATGGAGGCCTTCGAACGCGCCGGGGGCACCGGGCCACGCTTCGCACAGCTGAACCTGTGTTGGGCATCGGACGTCGACACCGCGCGCGAGACCGTCCATCGAGTCTGGCCCAACAGCGCGCTGCCGGGTCAGCTCTCGCAGGACCTCCCGACGTGGACGCACTTCGAACAAGCGTCGGAGCTGGCGACGGTCGACGACGTCGTCGCGTCGACACCGGTCGGTCCCGATGTCGCCGAGCCGCTGCGCGACAGCGTCCGCGAGTTCGTCGAAGCGGGCTACGACCACCTCTACTTCCACCAGATCGGCCCCGACCAGCACGGGTTCTTCGAGTACTGGGAGCGCACCTTGCGACCCGCGCTGGTGGAATTCTCCGGCGTCAGTGCTCGTTGACGGCGCGTCAACCGCCGCCGAGCATGTCCTCGATCTCGTCACGGAGATCGAGGTAGCGCGCGTCGCGCGTGACCTCCGCGCCGTGACCGGCACCGAACGGCACGTCGATCTCGGCGATCACGCGGCCGGGGTGCGAGGCGAGGACGACGACGCGTGAACCGAGGTAGATCGCTTCGGGGATGTCGTGGGTGACGAACACCACCGTGGCCTGGGTGCGTCGCCACAGCGTGAGCAGGAAGTCCTGCATGGAGCGGCGCGTCTGCGCGTCGAGCGCGCCGAACGGCTCGTC
>DASUMF010000457.1:0-2290 GCA_036277835.1 Acidimicrobiia bacterium | reverse complement strand
CGCCGACCACGTCGAGCGGGAGGTGTGCTCCCACGTACAGGCGCGCCATGCCGACGAATGCGGCGGTGGCGAAGGCGCCGAGGCGCGCGCTGCGTCCGAGTGACGGCGCGATCGCCGCGGCCAGCGCGAAGGCGACCGCGGTGTGTCCCGACGGGTACCCGAGCCCACGGGTGCGCTCACGCTCGTGCGCGCCGACGACCAGGGCGGCCGGCCGCCCGCGCGCGACGGCGCGCTTCAGCACCTTCGCACCCCAGTACGCGGTCTGGGTGCCGGCGAGCGCGGCCAGCGCGACGCGCCGGTCGCGGGTGTGTGCAGCGACCGCCCCGACCAGCACGATCGAACCGGCGAAGCTCCCCGCCTGCATGGGAAGCCACACGATCGGCCACAGGCCGTCGGGCAGGTCGTTGAGTCCCGCGAACGCGCTCGCCTCGAGCGTCGACACCTCGCCATTCGCGGCGACGGCCGTCGCGGTCGCGAGGATCACCGCCGCGCCCGCTGCGACCGACGCGCGCCCGATGTCGATCCGCTCGAGATGGCCGGGCAAGAGGCGTGCGGCGGCCGGCATGGGCGTCGACGCTATCCGTGACCGGCCCGCGCCGGGTCGGGCATGACCGCGGGGTCGGCGGCCCGCCGCACGTGGTTGGTGACCGGCGGGGTCGCGCTGATCGTGGTCGCCGTGTGCACGTTCATCGTGCGCGACGGCGTGGTGTCGAGCCTCGAACGCTCCGTGTTCCACGCCATCAACGACCTGCCCGGTGCGCTCGAGGCGCCGATGGTCGGCGTGCAGTACCTCGGTGTCGCGGTCGTGCCGATCGTGCTCGCGCTGATCGCCGCCGTGATGCGCAAGTGGCGCCTCGCGATCGCCGCTCTGCTGGTGTATCCCCTGAAGATCTTCGTCGAGAAGGTCGTGCTCAAGGAGCTGGTGTACCGGTCGCGCCCGGGCACGAGCGTGCCCGATGCGATCCTCCGCCACGCGCCGCCGCACGGGCCGAGCTTCCCGTCGGGTCACGCGATCATCGCGTTCGCAGTGGCCGGGATCCTCGCGCCGTACCTCTCGCGCGGTTGGCGCATCGCCGCCTACGTGGTCGCGGTGGCGGTCGGCGTCTCCCGGGTCTACCTCGGCGCGCACAACCCGGTCGACGTGGTGGCCGGTGCGGCGGCGGGGCTACTGATCGCAGCGGGGCTGAACCTGCTGCTGGCCCCCGAGTTCGGCGTGCTCGGCCGGAAGGCGTCGGCACGCACGCGGTAGCTCAGTGGGCGTGTGACCCGGCCATCTCCTGCTCCACGGCGCTCACGTCGACGGCGGGGAGGCCGAGCGCGACGCGGCGGGTGTTCATCTCGTTGATCTCGGTGCGCTGCACCTTCGCCATGGCGGCGGCGAGGTTGCGGACCTTCGAATTCGAGCCGTGCTCGGCCGCGAACTCGGCCATGGCGGCGCCCGCGGCGTGGTGGCGGATCATCAGCGCGGTGAAGAGATCGTCGGCCGCCGTGCCCTGCGCGGCGGCGAGGGCCGCCTGCTCGGCACTGGTGGGGATCCCCGGCATCGCGGAGGGGGGAACTGCCATGCCCATCCAGTCCATGGCGACGTCGTCGCCCACCGATGCGGGCGTGCCCGCATCGACGAGCAACGAGTTCATCACCGCGATCTCCTGGGTCTGCGACAGCAGGATGTCGCGCGCGAAGTGCTCGACGGTGGGATCGGCGCCGCGATTCAAGTAGGCGAGGCTCATGTCGATCGCGCTCTGGTGGTGCGCGGTCATGTCGGCGAGGAACCCGACGTCGACATCCGAGAACGGCTCGGCGTCGTCGGGCTGGCCGATCCAGTATCCGATCACGCCGACGAGGAAGCAGAGCGCGACCACGAGGGCGACGACCTGCCATCGGGAGGGACCACCGGCTGGCCGGCGTGCCTCCGCCTCGACGTCGTCGATGGCCAGTGCCGTCGGAGGAGTCAGTTGCGCAGGAGCGAGATCAACCGGAGCACCTCGAGGTACAGCCACACGAGCGTGACCATGATCCCGAACGCGCCGTACCACTCCATGTACTTGGGTGCTCCGGCGACGGTCGCCTGGCGGATGAACTCGTAGTCGAGGAACAGGTTGAGGGCGGCGACGCAGGCGATCACGACGCTGACCCCGATGCCGAGCGCGGTGGGCTTGTTCCAGAACACGGCGTCGACACCGAAGAGCGACAGCACGAGACCGACCATGTACATCAAGAAGATGCCGCCGGTCGCGCCGATCACGACCATCTGGAACTTCTTCGTGACCTTGACGATGTCGAACACGTA
>DASUMF010000456.1:0-2715 GCA_036277835.1 Acidimicrobiia bacterium | reverse complement strand
ATCGTCGGCAAGAACGAGGACGGCACGGTCGACATCCTGACCAGCGGTCGCAAGATGAAGGTGTCGACGCACCCCGACATCGACCTCGACCAGCTCGATCGGGGGAGCGAGGTCGTTCTCAACGAGAGCTTCAACGTCGTGCTCGCCCGCACCCCGGAGGGCACCGGTGAGGTCGTCACGGTCAAGGAGTTGATGGACGACGGCGTGCGCGCCCTCGTCGTCGGCCGCGCCGACGAGGAGCGGGTGTGCGAGCTCGGCGACGCGCTGCTCGGCGAGAAGCTGCGCGCCGGCGACCACGTCCTCATGGACCCGCGCTCGGGCATGCTCATCGAACGGCTCCAGCGTCCCGAGGTCGAGGAGCTCGTGCTCGAGGAGGTTCCCGACGTCACCTACGCCGACGTCGGTGGCCTCGACGACCAGATCGACGCGATCAAGGACGCGGTCGAGCTGCCCTACCTCTACGCCGAGCTCTTCCACGAGCACGAGCTGCAGCCCCCCAAGGGGATCCTGCTCTACGGCCCGCCCGGCTGCGGCAAGACCCTCATCGCCAAGGCCGTCGCCAACTCCCTCGCCCGCCGCGTGGCGGAGAAGACCGGGAACCAGGAGGCCCGCTCCTACTTCCTCAACATCAAGGGCCCGGAGCTGCTGAACAAGTACGTGGGGGAGACCGAGCGCCAGATCCGCCTCATCTTCCAGCGCGCACGGGAGAAGTCGGAGGAGGGCAACCCGGTCATCGTGTTCTTCGACGAGATGGACTCCCTCTTCCGCACCCGCGGCACCGGCATCTCGTCCGACATCGAGAGCACGATCGTGCCGCAGCTGCTGGCCGAGATCGACGGCGTCGAGAGCTTGAAGAACGTGATCGTGATCGGCGCCTCCAACCGCGAGGACCTCATCGACCCCGCGATCCTGCGTCCCGGCCGTCTCGACGTGAAGATCAAGATCGAGCGCCCCGACGAGTCGAGCGCGAAGCAGATCTTCGCCCAGTACCTCACCCCGAACCTGCCGATCGCCGACGAGGAGACCGGTCGCCACGGCGGTCCGGAGAACGCGGTGGTCGCGATGATCTCCGACGCGGTCGACCGCATGTACGCGACCGACGAGACCAACCGCTTCCTCGAGGTCACCTACCAGAACGGCGACAAGGAGATCCTCTTCTTCAAGGACTTCTCCTCGGGAGCGATGATCGAGAACATCGTGCGACGCGCCAAGAAGCTCTCGATCAAGCGCCAGATCGACGGGGGAGAGAAGGGCATCTCCACCCAGGACCTCCTCGACTCGATCCGCCAGGAGTTCCGCGAGCACGAGGACCTGCCCAACACCACCAACCCCGACGACTGGGCGAAGATCTCCGGCAAGAAGGGCGAGCGCATCGTCTACGTCCGCACGGTCCTGTCGGAGGGCGACGAGGTCGGCGGAGGTCGCCAGATCGAACGCGTCACGACCGGCCAGTACCTCTGACCGACTGACCGACGACCCGGCGGCGTTCAGGCGGGCAACGTCGCGAGGCGTTCCTGCACCACGGTGAGGAACTCACGGGTCCAGAGCAGTGCGATCGGCGGCTCGACGTCATTCGCAGCGCGCTCGCGCACGCACGCGCAGAGGCCGTCGGTCGCGGGAGGCGTGAACGTCGCCGCGTGCGGCGCGTCACGCTGATCGGGCGACGATCCGAGCCGATCGACGACGCGCCGGATCGCAACGTCGACGTCGTGTCCGGCCTGCTCGAGCTCGGCACGCGCGTCCGCGCACCCCGCGAAACGACCGTCGGCCGCGAGCCGCTCGATGCCGTCGCCGGCGAGGAGCAGGCTGCCCGACACCGTCAGCAACGCGATCCACCACTCGCGGTCGACGCGCCCGCCGCCCCGCTCGACGGTGAGGTCCTCCAACGCCGCGATCGCGCGGTCCCGCGACGCGACCGCCCGGATGCGAGCGTTCGCCACCTCGTCGCCGCTCCGGCCCTCGTCGCTCCCGAGGCGCTCGTCACCGACGAGGCGGTCGAGCGCGGTGGTGACCAGTCGGGTCCCGTCGGTGAGCATCACCTTGAAGCACCCGCTCGCGGCGGCGCGGGCCCCGCGCGGCCAGAGGAGCACGCCGACGACGAGGCTGATGCCCACGCCGATCGCGATGTCCTCGACCCGCACGAGGCCCGTCTTCCAGCCTTCGGGCTCGAGCAGGTTGAAGAGGACGACGACGAACACGGTGAAGGATGCCTGGCCCACGACGAAGTGGATCGCGCCGGGCGTGTACGCGGAGGCGAACACCGCGATCGGCAACACGACCCAGAGCGCGTTGTGGTCGCCACCGACCACCAGGATCACCAGCGTGGCGACGGCGAAGCCGATCGCGGTGCCGAGCACCGCCTGCACGCCCGTCACGCCGGTGCCGAGCGCGTTGGACCGCAGCACGCTCAGCGTGCCCAGGACGACCCAGAAGGCATGGTCGAGATCGAACGCCTTCGCGATCAGCACCGCGAGCGCGAGGCCGATCGCCGCCCGCAGCGCGGCTCGGAACCGGACCGACGACGGCGACCAGTGGTCGACGAGCGTTCGGAGCATTGACGCTCCGGCGAGCGGTGCGGTGAGGAAGCGGAGGTCGGCCGGCGCGTGGTCGTCGGCAGCGTCGACGCCAACGAGCGTCGCACCGGCATGGGTGGCCGTGTCGACCGCGGCCGCGAGCACGCGCAACGACATCGCCCGCACGGGGAACTCGTCGTCG
>DASUMF010000455.1:0-2628 GCA_036277835.1 Acidimicrobiia bacterium | reverse complement strand
TCCCTCTGTACACGCTCGCCGGCCCGCGCGTCACGCGGACAGCGCGGGCCGAACGATGCGCGTGGTCTAGAGGTTGTAGAGCCGGGTGACGTTCCCGGACGCGATCATCTCGATCTCGTCCTTCGGCAGGTCCTGGAAGTGCGTGGTGAGGATCTCCTGGCTGCGGGGCCAGGTGCTGTCGGGGTGCGGGTAGTCGGTGGCCCACATCAGGTTCTCGATGCCGATGAGGTCGAGCAGCCGGATGCCGGCGAGGTCCTGTTCGAACGTGGCCGCCATGTTGCGGTGCCAGTAGAAGCTGGGCTTCTCCGAGATCGCCTTGCCGGGGAACGTGTCCCAACCGTGGTTGTCGACCATCGTGTCGAGGCGCTCGAGGAAGTACGGGATCCACCCGATGCCGGCCTCGACGAGCACGACCTTCAGGCGGGGCCAGCGCTCGAGCACCCCGCTCACCGTCCAGTCGGCGACGCACTCCGACATGAAGATCGGCGGGAGCGACTGCATGATGCCCATGAACGGCGTCGGGTCCTCGGACATGACGTCGGCCATGAGGTAACGGTTGGCGCCGACGTGCTGGCTGATCGGCACGCCCGTCTCGGAGATGACGTCCCACAGCGGGTCGTAGTACTCGTCCCAGTACGGCGGGGCACCCTGCTCGCGCGGGATGAGCGGCACCTGCACCGCCTTGCCGTGCTCGGCCACCACCCGCTCGACCTCCTTGACCGACGCGTCGATGTCGTTGATCGGGAGGATGTACACGGGCATGAGGCGCTTCGGGTCGACCGACGCCCACTCGATGGACGCGGAGTTGATCGCGCGGATGGCCTCGACCATGTCGGTGGGGTCGAGCGCCATCAGCGACGCGCCGCCGGCACCCACGTACAGGACCTCCGCTTCCACGCCGTCGAGATCCATGTCGGCCAGACGCGCGACCGCGTCGTGCTCACCGGCGCGCCCGGCGGCCGGCCACGGCGCGCCCGCGCCCATGTTCGGGAACGCGCGGTCCTCACCCGAGGACTGCCGCTCCTTCTTGAGCTCGGCCTGCGCGGCCTTCTGCGGCTTCGCGGCGAGCATGGCCTCGGCGTAGGCCTTCTCGGTCTCGATGACCTTCTCGCGAAGCTTCGACGGCAGGTGCGACTGCACCAGCTCGTTCGGGATCGAGACGTGAGAATCGGCGGAGATGATCCGAATGTTGTCGCCCATGCGGTGCAACCTTCCGGTACTCGGGCGTCCCCCCATGGAGCGCCTCTGCGGACAGCGCCGATCGTAACCCAAGTTGACACAGCGTCAAATCCTCGCCCGCAGCACGGTACGCTCCCGCACGATGCCGTCCACACCCGATCGTCGTGAGCCCGCTGAGCGCCCCTCGGGGCCGAAGGCGGCCCGCACCCGCGAGCTCCTCGTCGGGGCGGCGCGGGAGCAGTTCCTGCAGCGCGGGTACCTCGCGACGAGCGTCGACGACATCGCCGAGGCGGCTGGAGTGTCGCGGCCGAGCTTCTACACCTACTTCCGCTCGAAGCGCGAGGTCGTCGAGGCCGTGGGGCTGCTCGCGTCCGACCTCATCTCGCCCCTGTTCGACGCGCTCGGCGAGCTCGGCCCCGACTTCACGACCGACGACGTCGCGGCGTGGGTGCGGTCGTACTTCGACTACCACCGCGTGCACGGCCCGTGGGCGCTCGTGTGGTTCGAGGCGGTCACGCTCGACGGCCAGCTCGAGGCGACGGGGCGCGCGAACCGCCGCCACCACGCGCGGAGGATCGGCAAGCACCTGCAGAGCCTCGGTGCGCTGCCGGGCACCGACCCGCTCTACGACGGGCTGATCGTGCTCGGGGTGCTCGACACGCTGTGGGGTGAGGTGCTGCGCTCCCCCGCCTCGGAGGCGGCGGTGGTCGACGCCGCCGCCCGTGCGCTCGAAGCGATCATCCGCCGCACGTAGGCCAGGCCGACATCCGGCGCGTCAGAGTTCGTGTTGCGGTCGATGTCGTTCACGCCCCGATCCATGGTGTCCCCCTCGAGAGTGTCGCTACGTTTGCACCATGTCCGTCGTGGAGCCGTATTCCGAGGTCTTGCCCGGTCCCGTGCCCGAGTCGGCGCCGCCCCGTCGGCCCTCGTCGGTGCGGCGCACGAGCAACCTCGACGCCACCCGTGGCAACGACGCCGGCTTCCTCGGTGCCTCCGGCATCGCGGGTCGCGCACGCGACGTGCTGACGGCCGCCGACGGCTCGGCGTCGGTCGTCGACGAGGCGACGCTGCGCGTCACGATCGGGGCCGACGGTCGTTTCGACTCGGTGCAGCAATGGCCCGACGAGCCGAGCTGCGGCAGCCTGGTCGGGGCCTACGGAGGGTTCGCGATGCGGGCGGGCATCAAGGACCTGTTGATCCGCCTGGCCGGCACCCCGCTCGGCTGGTTGGTCGACGACCTCGCCGGCGCGCCCGCGCCGGGCGGCTACGGCGCGATCCGCGAGCGCGTGCTGCTCGGCCTCCCCGAGCCGCCGCGCCCGGAGGGCCCGGTGGGCGCGCCGCCGCGCGTCACGCAGACCGACGTGTGCGCCGGCTGGCGCGCGGGCGGCGCAGCCTCGAGCACCTTCGACATGGGCACCGCGTCGGCGTTCGACCCGGATCCGGCGATCG
>DASUMF010000454.1:0-3757 GCA_036277835.1 Acidimicrobiia bacterium | reverse complement strand
GCCGGCACGAGGGCGCTCCCCGCCGCGAGCGCGGACCATCCCGCACTCACCTACAGCTGGTACACGAGGAGGAAGAACTGCGCGCCGATCGCGGCGTACAGCGCGAACGTGGCGAGGTTCAGCACGGTGAACGTGCGCGACCGGAACAGCGACCCGGGGACGAGCGGGGAGTGCGCGAACCGCTCCCGCACGACGAACCCGATGCCACCGACGACGCCGATGAGCACGCCGGCGATCACCGACGTGTCCGACCAGCCGCGATCGGCGGCCTCGGTGAGCGACCACGTGATGCCTGCGAGCGTCACCGCGGCCAGCGCCGCGCCGCCCATGTCGAAGCGGGCGCCGGCGGCGTGCTGCGGCCTGCTCTCGGGGATCGTGCGCGAAGCGGCGACTGCGGCGGCCAACATCGGCAGGTTGAGCAGGAAGGCCCAGCGCCAGCCCGGGCCGTCGACCAGCCAGCCACCGACGAACGGGCCGATGGCGCCGGCGAGCCCGCCGAGCCCCGACCACGCGCCGACCGCAGCGGCGCGGTCGCCCGTCCTGAAGCTGGCCTGCGTGAGGGCGAGCGAGGTCGGGGTGAGGAGCGCGGCACCGATCCCCTGCAGCATCCGGGCCGCCACGAGCACGGAGAGGCTCGGGGCGATCGCGCACAGGAGCGAGGCCACCGCGAACCAGACCGCGCCGATCGTGAACACGCGGCGACGGCCGAAGCGGTCGCCGAGCGCACCGCCGAGGAGGATGAACGACGCCAGCGTGAGCAGGTAGCCCGACACCACCCATTGCAGACCGCTGACGCCGACGTCGAGATCGTGTCCGATGTGGGGGAGCGCGACGTTCACGATCGTCGCATCGAGCATGGCGGTGGAGCTGGCGAGGACCGTGGCGCCCAGCGCGACCCGACCGCGTGAGCTGTGCAGGCTGAGCAGCGCGGGCTCGGCGGGGGGTGCGACCATCACACGAGAGTACGAGCAGGCGCACCAACGACAGGCGAGCCCGAAATTGCGTCACCAGGTGTTGATGAGCGACGCCGCACGACGCAATTTCGGGTTCGGGGGGGTCCAGGCTCGCTGGTCAGCGCTGGATGACGGTGAGCAGCGTCGCCAGGGCGTAGCCCAGGATCGTCCAGATGCCGACCGCGCGCCCCGCGCGCTGGACCGCCTCGACGAGGAAGACCATCACGAGCATCGTGAGGATCGCGCCCGCCGCGAACGCCTCGGCGAACGCGTCGACCGGCTCGGGCAGCGCGCCGAGCACCGCGTAGCCGAACACCGACGACAGCGTGCACACGATCGCGAGCGCGAACCACATCCCGTAGATCCGCCGGCGTGAGATCCCTGATGCCTCCATGTCGAGCGACGGCATGAGGCCTTCGGGGACGTTCGACACGAACACCGCGACCAGCAGCGCGACCGACACCGTGCCGCCACTTGCGATCGACAGGCCGATCGCCGCCGACTCCGGCACGCCGTCGAGCACGCTCCCGAGGACCACCTTCAGGGCGTTGCCCATCGCCGGCGCGTCGGCGTCGCCGGGTTCGGCGTCGAGATCGATGGTGCCGAGCCGGCGCTCGATGATCCGGTCGCCGAGGTAGTACGCACCGGTGCCGGCGAGGAGCCCGAGCACGAACACGCCGCCGCGGGCCTCGTCGAAGGCCTGGAGGGTGAGCTCGAGCGTCACCGCGCAGACGAGCGTGCCCGCCCCGAAGGCCATCACGCGCCCGACGACCTCGGAGCTCGGGTGGGTGCGGAACCCCACGAACGCGCCGAGCAACATCGCGAACCCGCCGAGGAACCCCCACACCACTGCTTCGATCATGCGGGCAGCAAGGTAGCTGGCCCTCAGAACTCGACGTCGAGCTCCTCGATCTCGTCGGGCTCGTTGGCGGCGAGCTCGGCCCACTCGAGCATCGACGGATGGGCGAGGATCAGGTCGCAGTAGGTGGCGGCATCGACGTCGAGCTGCACGTCGTAGGTGCGGAAGCGGGTGCAGACCGGCGCGTACATCGCGTCGGCCGCGGTCGGAGTGGCGCCGAAGAGATAGGGGCCCCCGTACGCGACGAGGCACTCCCGCCAGATCGCGAGGATGCGGTCGATGTCGCCCTTCGCGCCGGCCCACATCGGGAAGCCGGGGTGGCGCGCCTTGAGGTTCATCGGCAACGCCGAGCGGAGGTTCACGAAGCCCGAGTGCATCTCGCCGCAGACGGACCGGCACCGCGCCCGCGCCACCGGGTCACTGGGCAGGATCCCCGCCGACGGCACGAGCTCGTGCACGTACTCCGCGATGGCGAGGGTGTCCCACACGGACACCTCGCCGTGGCGCAGGCAGGGCACGAGGAACGAGGGGGAGAGCAGCATCAGCTCGGCCCGACTCGACTCGTCGGTGCTCGGCACGCTGACCACTTCCACGTCGAGGCCGGCCAGCTTGCAGAGCAGCCAGCCCCGCAGCGACCACGCTCCGTAGTTTCTGCTGTTGATGGTCAGGGTAGCGATCGGCATGACCGTAACCTTTCTCCTGTTCGACAAGTGTGTGAACCGCGTGCATGGGCTGTCTTGCACGGGGTCAAACACCCACTAGTGTCCCGGCCACCTTGGTGCTCTACGCGGCATACCAGGCGCACGACGACATCATGTCGCCGGTGCGGGGCTTCGCCGGGGCTGCGGCGCGAGCACTCGCGAGCCTGCCACCGGGGGTCGCCGACCAGCTCGGTGTGCGCACGATCGCGGCGAGCTACGAGATGCTTTCGCGGGCCCAGTTCACCCACGAACGGCCGCCCTTCGGCATCACCTCGGTGCGTTCGGGTGGCCGAGCCGTGCAGGTCGAGGAGCAGGTGGCCGACGCCACCCCGTTCTGCTCCCTGCTCCACTTCGCCAAGGACACCCCGAGCCCCGGCCCCCGGGTGCTCCTCGTCGCACCGCTGTCGGGTCACTTCTCCACGCTGGTGCGCGAGACCGTGCGCACGATGCTGCGCGACCACGACGTGTACCTCACCGACTGGCACAACGCGCGCGACGTGCCCGTCGCGGCCGGCCGCTTCGGCCTCGACGAGTACACCGATCACGTGATCGCGTTCCTCGGCATGCTCGGGCCCGGCGCCCACGTGGTCGCGGTGTGCCAGCCGTGCGTCCCGGTGCTCGCCGCCAGCGCGGTGATGGCCGCCCGCGCCGACCCCGCCCGGCCGAGCAGCATGACCCTCATGGCCGGTCCGATCGACGCGCGGGTGAGCCCGACCGCCGTGAACGAGCTCGCCACGAGTCATCCCGTCGAGTGGTTCGAGCAGCACGTGCTCGACACCGTCCCCGGTCGATACGCCGGCGGCGGGCGGCGCGTGTACCCCGGCTTCCTGCAGGTCACGGCGTTCCTCCGCATGAACCCGCAGCGGCACCTCCGCTCGCACATGCAGCTCTACCGCGACCTGGTCAGCGGCGACACCGTGAGCGCCCAGACCACGAAGACCTTCTACGACGAGTACTTCGCGGTGCTCGACATGGCGTCGGAGTTCTACCTCGAGACGGTCGAGCGGGTGTTCCAGGAATTCGCGCTCGCCGCGGGCACGTACACCCACCACGGGGAGATCGTCGATCCCACGTGCATCACGCGCACGGCGTTGCTCACCATCGTGGCCGAACGCGACGACGTGTGCGGCGTCGGCCAGACGCTCGCGGCGCACGATCTGTGCACGCGGCTCAAGCCGTTCCGCAAGAAGCACCACCTGCAGGCGGGGGTCGGGCACTACGGCGTGTTCAGCGGACGCCGCTGG
>DASUMF010000453.1:0-3082 GCA_036277835.1 Acidimicrobiia bacterium | reverse complement strand
CCGCGCACAGTCAACCAGCAGCGGCGCCGTGACGCGTGGCCCTAGGGTCGCCCGATGATCCTCGAGCTCGCGATCCTCGACGTCCGACCCGGCGAGACCGACGCCTTCGAGCGCGCGTTCGCGGAGGCGAAGGCGATCATCGCTTCGATGCCCGGCTTCGACCACCTCGAGCTGCAGCGGTGCGTCGAGCACACGGATCGCTACGTGCTCCTCGTCCGTTGGGACCGACTGGAAGATCACACGGAGGGTTTCCGCGGATCGCCCGAGTACCAGCGGTGGCGGGAGTTGCTCCACCACTTCTACGACCCGTTCCCCACGGTCGAGCACTACGAGCCAGTGGTCGAGGTGACCCGACCGAACGGCGGTTGAGGGGATGTCGCCGCCTCGTTAGGGTCTCGCCGCGTGGAAGACGGACTCACGCTGGGGCGCGCGATCACGGTGCTCGCCGAGGAGGCGCCCGACCGCCCCGCGGTGACCGGCTGGGAGCCCGACGGCAGCGTGCGATCCGTGACCCGGGCCGAGCTCGATCTCCGCACGAACCGCATCGCACGTGAGTGGGCCGACCTCGGCGTCGGCGAGGGCGATTTCGTGACCATCGCGCTGCCCAACTCGGTGGCGTTCCTCGAGTCCGCGATCGCGGCGTGGAAGCTTGGCGCCGTTCCGCAGCCGCTGAGTGCACGACTCCCCGATCGCGAGCGCCAGGCGATCGTCGAGCTCGCCGACTCGAAGCTCGTCGTCGGCGCCGATCCCGGCGCGCACCCGGGCCGCCGCGTCCTCCCCGTCGGGTGGGACGCCGACCCGTCGACGAGCGACGCCGCGCTCCCCGACCGCGTGAGCCCGTCGCACCGCGCGATGGCGTCGGGTGGCTCGACCGGGCGCCCGAAGCTGATCGTGAACGGCAGCCCGGGCGTCGTGAGCATCGGGCTCGCCGCCGCATGCCGGATCGAGCCCGACGGTTGCCACATCGTGCCGGGCCCGCTGTTCCACAACGGACCATTCGGTCTCTCGTCGTTCGGGCTGACCCTCGGCAACCACGTGGTCGTGTTCCCGCGCTTCGACGCGGAAGCGACGCTGCGCGCGATCGACGAGCATCACGGCACGTTCATGTTCGTGGTGCCGACGATGATGCTGCGCATCTGGCGCCTCGGCGAAGCCGTGCGGGAGCGCTACGACATGACGAGCCTCCAGACGGTGTGGCACTTCGCGGCGCCGTGCCCCGACTGGCTGAAGGCCGACTGGATCGACTGGCTCGGCGGCGAGCGGATCTGGGAGCTGTACGGCGGCACCGAGCTCCAGGCGATGACGATCATCCGCGGCGACGAGTGGCTCGAGCACCGCGGCTCGGTGGGACGATGCGCGATCGGCGAGATGAAGGTGGCCGACCCCGACACGGGCGTCGACCTCGCGCCGGGCGAGATCGGCGAGATCTACATGCGACGCGACGGTGACGGCACACCCGCGTACCGCTACCTCGGGTCGGAGGCGCGCACGCTCCCCGGCCACTGGGAGAGCCTCGGCGACATGGGCTCGATGGACGCCGACGGCTACGTGTACCTCAGCGACCGGCGCGCCGACATGATCCTCGTGGGCGGCGAGAACGTGTATCCCGCAGAGGTCGAGAGCGCCCTCATGGAGCACCCGCGCGTGTTGAGCGCGGCGGTGATCGGATTGCCCGACGACGACCTCGGCAACCGCATCCACGCCATCGTCCAGGTGACCGAGCGCCTCACCGACGACGAGCTGACCACGTTCCTGGCCGAGCGCATCGCGCGCAACAAGACGCCACGCACCTTCGAGTACACCGACGAGCCGGTGCGCGACGACGCGGGCAAGGTCCGCCGCAGCGCGCTCCGCACCGATCGGCTGTGATCCCTGCCGAGGTCGCCGGCGACGACTTCTGCTACCTCACGACCCGCGGGCGGGTCACGGGCGAGCCGCACGAGATCGAGATCTGGTTCGCGCTCGACGAGGGCCGACTGTTCATGATGGCGGGCGCTGGTGGGCGCTCCGACTGGGTGCGCAACCTGCAAGCCGAGCCGGCCGTCACCGTCCGAGTGCGCGAGGTCACCTACGCGGCGACCGCGCAGGTCGTGACCGATCCCACCGACGACCGCCTGGCGCGCACCTTGCTCTTCGACAAGTACGAGCCTCGGAGCCCGGGGCTCGCGAGCTGGCGAGAGTCGGCATTGCCGATCGTGCTCGACGTGGCCGACGCGCGCTGACCAGACTGGGGCATGCCCCCGACCGCGCCGCTCTACGACGAGCTCGGCCGCTCCTACTCCTCGACTCGCCAGGAGGATCCCCGGATCGCGGCGCAACTGCTGGCGGCGCTCGGAGCCGGGCGATCGGTGGTCAACGTCGGTGCGGGCACCGGCAGCTACGAGCCCACCGATCGGACGGTCGTGGCGGTCGAGCCGTCGACCGCGATGATCGGGCAGCGGCGGGGACGCACGCGTCGGGTGGTGCGCGGCGTCGCCGAGGCACTCCCGTTCCCCGATCGAGCCTTCGACGGCGCGCTCGCCGTGTTCACCGTCCACCACTGGCAGGATCGGGTGGCAGGCGTGCGCGAGCTCCGGCGCGTCGCCGCGCGTCAGGTCGTGTTGTTCTACGAACCGCTGACGGTGCACGAGTTCTGGATCCTCGACTACTTCCCCGAGGCGCGCGACCTGCCGTCGGAGAAGAACGCACCGAGTGAGGAGTTCCTGCGTTCAGAGCTCGACGTACGCGAGGTGCAGCCAGTGTTGGTGCCACGTGATTGCGTCGACGGCTTCGCGGCCGCCCACTGGTCGCGCCCGGAGGCCTATTTGGATCCCCACGTGCAGGCGGGCATGTCGGTGCTGGCGCTCCTGCCGGCCGACGTGCGCGCGCGTGGCACGGTCCGGCTGGCCGGCGACCTCGAATCGGGCGAATGGCACCGGCGGTTCGGCCACCTCCTGGGGCAGATGGAGTACGACGCCGGCTATCGCATCGCCATCGCCGACGGCTGATCTGATGGACGGTGCCCGAGGCGCCGGCATCAGAACAGCCAGCGTGAAGTGTCGACGCCGAGCTGCTCGCGCAGGCGCGCCCCGGCGACGGCCGC
>DASUMF010000452.1:0-5438 GCA_036277835.1 Acidimicrobiia bacterium | reverse complement strand
CAAAGCGGTGCTCCATGATGGTGAGCAGGTCACCCACGTCGCGCACTACGGACGGCACCTGAGCGCAGCGCAGCGCACCGCACGGGGGATCGGCCCACCACCGGAGTTCGACGGGCGCCGCTGTTCGGAGCCGGGCTGCGAACGGCGCCTCGGGCTGGAGACCGACCACCGCGACCCGGTCGCCAACGGCGGGCCGACCTCGGGGGAGAACCTCGGTGATCTCTGCACCCCACACCACTGGGCCAAGACCCAACGCGACCGCACCGCCGGCCACCTCGGCGCAGCGCGACGAACGAGCGCTGCGCGACGTCAGACCGGAGCGGACGACGAGCGGGGCCCGCCGTGATGGGGGGCGGACTCGGTGCCGCCGCGGCGCGTCCCGAGCTGGATGGGCCGCGGACAGCGCCGCTGGTGTCAGGTCGCCTGGATCGCGCGCTCTTGCGTCGCCCCGTCGCGGACCGGGTGGTATCCGGATCCGGTGGGCTCGCCCTCGGTGCCGGCGATGTCGTCGCGGTAGTCCTCCACTGGGTAGCCCGCGGCGTCGTAGTGGCCGCTCGGGCTCGTCCACTGATCGATGGAGTCCTCGATGCTCCGGTCGGTGCGCGACGACATCACGCCGCGCGCCACCTTCGCGACGATGACTGCGGCGATCGCAGCCGCGATCGAGATGAGCAGCGCGCGCCAACGGCGCTTCGTGCGAGCGGTCGCGTCCTTGCCCTTGCTGTCGGTGCCGAACATTCGGACCTCCTCGAGAGCCCCCGGGAACACCAGGGTGGCGCGCGGTGGTGCCCGCGTCCAGTGCCGGCGAAACACCGTCCCGGCCGCACCCGCCGGCAGAGGCGTCTCCCGACGCGAGGTCTCAGGAGCGGGTCAGAGCCATTGGCTCCCGAGCTCGGTGATGTCGTGAGGGTCGTGGGGGGAGAACACGCGGTTGAGGGCGACCGGTTCCCAGAAGCTGGTGATGCCGCGGATGTTCTCGCCGAGGCCGTTGTTCGTCGCGAGGCGCATGGCGCTGCCGTGGGCGCCGCCGCGCAGCGCGCGCTTCGCGGCGTCGACGCTGGTCCACGCGGTGAACGTGTAGTTGCGGCGTCCGATGGTGGCGATGCAGGCGCCGAGGTAGTCGTCGTCGCCGAGCTCCTGCATCACGATCTCGGTGGTGGCGTCGATGAGGGCGTTCTGGTGCTCGGGATCGATGTCGATCCAGGTGACGGTGAGCGCGCCGGGCAGCGCGGTGCGGCCCGTCTCGATGCGCAGGCCGATGCCGAATTCGGTGACGCCTTCCATGTTCTGGGGCGTGAGGTGGGCCTGGAGGCCGAGCTGGCGCAGCATCGTCGCGGTGTCGAAGTAGCCGACCACCGTGGCCACACGGTCGGCGTCGGGGTCGTAGGTGAGCACGTCGATGCCGGGGAGGTCGATCGACCCACCGGCGGGCGGCCCGGCGGGCATCGGACCGGTGTTCGTGCCGCGCATCCGCCAGCGCGCCACTGCGCCGGTGTCGCTGGTGGCGTCGACCGACTCGATCACGAAGGAGAGGTCGGGGAAGCCCACGAGCAGCCCGTCGATGTACCCCGCCAGCTCGTCGCCACCGATCGGGCCGCCCGTCACCGGGTCTTCGTAGGTGCCGTCGGCGGTGAGCGCCTGCACGACGCCGGCCGGATCCTGGTCGTTCCATGCGTCGAAGTAGCGGTCGAGCGCTGCGTGCATCGTGCCTCCTGGTCCGCCGGCTCGGGGTCGAATGGCCCGCCGATGTTCGCACCAGCGGGTCCTGGCGGACCAGCGTCGGCGGAAATCCGGTGCTCGGCACCACCCGCTCTGCGAGGCTTGGCCCGTGATCGAGAGTCGCACGGGCATCGACGATGTCCGCCGCGCACCGCAGGGCGCAGGCACCCTCGAGCTCATCGTGGTGCGCCCGGCCGTCGAGGAGCGGGCGGTCGTCGAGCAGGCGCGATTCGATCTCGTCGACGGCGTGGTCGGCGACACCTGGAGAGCTCGGGGCAGCTCGCGGCGCGCCGACGGATCACCGGATCCCGACGCGCAGGTCACGCTCATGAACGCTCGCGCCGCGGCGCTGATCGCCGGTGCGCCCGCGCGTTGGCCGCTCGCGGGAGACCAGCTCTACGTCGATCTCGACCTGAGTGGAGCGCACCTGCCCGCGGGCACCCGGCTGCAGGTCGGCACCGCGGTGCTCGAGGTCACTGCGAAGCCGCACACCGGGTGCACCAAGTTCGCCGCTCGCTTCGGCGACGTCGCGTGGCGGTTCGTGAACACGCCGGAAGGTCGTGAGCTCAACCTGCGCGGGATCTTCGCGCGAGTGGTCGATCCCGGGCTCGCGCGGCGCGGGGATCGGATCACCAAGCTGCTACCCTGACCGACGCACCACCTGCCCGTGAAGGGGGTCCTGCGAGGCCTCCACGGAAGGAACGAGCACCACATGGCCGAGATGGCGAACGCGCCCGCCGCGTCGCACGGATCGACGTCGCACGCAGCACCAGCGACAACAGGGGCAAGGGCCGCCACGGACACCGGGAAGCCGGTCGATCCGCAGGGCGGCCGTTTCGCGTTCCGGGCCGGCGTGTTCGACGCCGACGACCTGCGCCGGGCCCACACCCGCATCGCCCACGAGATCGTCGAGCGCAACCACGGCGCCACCGACGTCGTCCTCGCCGGCCTCTACACGCGGGGCCTCGCGATCGCGCACCGCCTGGCTGCCGCGATCGCCGAATTCGAGACCACCGTCGTGCCGGTCGGCGCGCTCGACGTCGCCTTCTACCGCGATGACATCGGCCTCCGACCCGTGCAGCCCCTCGGCCCCACCGAGTTCCCCGTCGACATCAGCGGCAAGGTCGTGGTGCTCGTCGACGACGTGCTCTACACCGGCCGCACCGTGCGCGCCGCCCTCGACGCCCTCACCGAGCTCGGCCGTCCGCAAGCGGTGCAGCTCGCGATCCTCGTCGACCGGGGCCATCGCGAGCTGCCGATCCGGCCCGACTTCGTCGGCAAGAACCTGCCCACCCAGCACGGCGAGGACGTCCGGGTGCGCCTCATCGAGACCGACGACGTCGCCGCCGACTCCGTCGAGCTCTGGGCCCAGGAGGGGTGACCGCCCCATGAAGCATCTCCTGTCGATCGAGGACCTCGACCGCGCGGCCATCGAGCAGCTGCTCGAGCTCTCCGAGCACTTCCTCGAGGTCACCCAGCGCGACATCCCCAAGGTGCCGGCGTTGCGGGGCAAGGTGGTGGTGTCGCTCTTCTACGAGGACTCCACTCGCACCCGCCTCTCGTTCGAGACCGCGGCGAAGCGCCTCTCGTGCGACGTGATGGCGTTCTCCGTCTCCAACAGCTCCGTGCGCAAGGGCGAGAGTCTCCGCGACACCGTGCAGACGATCGAGGCGATGGGCATCGACGCGCTCGTGCTGCGCCACGGCGCCGCCGGCGCGCCGGTGCTGGTCACGAACTGGATCGACGCCAGCGTGGTGAACGCGGGTGACGGTTGCCACGAGCACCCCACCCAGGCGCTGCTCGACGCGCTCACGCTGCGCCGGCACCTCGGCCCCGATCTCGACGGCCTGCGCATCGCGATCGTCGGCGACATCCTGCACTCGCGGGTCGCGCGCAGCGACGTGCTCGCCTACTCGGCGCTCGGTGCCGACGTCACCCTCGTCGCCCCGCCCACCCTCCTCCCGCCGTGCCTCGACGGCTGGCCGGTCAAGGTGAGCGACGACCTCGACGCGGTGCTCGGCGACATCGACGTGATCGCGTTGCTGCGCATCCAGCACGAGCGGCGCGACGCGTCGCTGTTCCCCAGCCTGCGCGAGTACACCGCGCGCTACGGCCTCACCGTCGAGCGGGCGGCACGACTCAGGAAGGACACGCTGGTGATGCACCCCGGCCCCATGAACCGGGGCGTCGAGATCGCGGCCGAGGTGGCGGAAGGCCCCGCCTCGCTCATCACCGAGCAGGTCACCAACGGCGTCGCCGTCCGCATGGCCACCCTTTACAGCCTCCTCGGGTCGGGGGAGGTGTGATGGTGGTCGACGGCTCTCCGCGTGACTTGCTGGTTCGGGGTGGACGGGTGATCGATGTGTCGGGGGAGCGTGTCGCGGATGTGCTGCTCCGCGGTGGCCATGTCGCGGAGGTGGGGCCTGACGCGAACGCGGGCACGCAGGGAGTGGAAGTGCTGGATGCGTCGGGGTGCATCGTGGCGCCGGGGCTCGTCGACTTGCACGTGCATCTGCGTGAGCCGGGGATGGAGGAGGCGGAGACGGTCGAGACGGGCGCTCGTGCGGCTGCGCTCGGTGGCTTCACCGCGGTGGTCGCGATGCCGAACACGACCCCGCCCCTCGACGACCCCGCGGTGGTCGCATCGGTGCTCGGGGCCGGCGAGCACGCGGTGTGCGACGTCACCTCCAGCGGCTGCATCACGCAGGGACGCGCCGGCGAGGCGCTCGCGCCGATGGGCGAGCTCCACCGACTCGGCGTGCGCATCTTCACCGACGACGGCGCATG
The DNA here is from genome assembly GCA_036277835.1 of Acidimicrobiia bacterium. Taxonomy (GTDB): domain Bacteria; phylum Actinomycetota; class Acidimicrobiia; order IMCC26256; family DASPTH01; genus DASUMF01. The sequence continues at coordinate 932 of DASUMF010000452.1, read as the reverse complement.
CGTGGCCGACGCCGGCCTGATGCGCCACGCGCTCGACTACTCGCGCGCGCTGCCCGGCGCGGTCGTCGCGCAGCACGCCGAAGACCCGAACCTCGCGGGGAGCGGTGCCATGCACGAAGGCGCGTGGTCGAGCCGGCTCGGCATCCCCGGTCGGCCCGCCGCGGCGGAAGACGTCATCGTCGCCCGCGACGTGCTGCTCGCGGAGCTGACCGGCGCCCGGGTCCACTTCCTCCACGTGTCGACCGCGGGCGCGGTGGCGATGATCCGCGACGCCAAGGCGCGCGGCCTCGCCGTCACCGCGGAGGCGGCACCTCACCACTTCACCCTCACCGACGAGTGCTGCGCGTCGTTCGACCCGGTGTTCAAGGTGCACCCGCCACTGCGCGCGCAGGTCGACGTCGACGCGGTGCGCGCCGGGCTCGCCGACGGCACCATCGACGCCATCGCGACCGATCACGCGCCGCACCCGGTGCACGAGAAGGAGCGCCCGTTCGAGGAGGCACCGCCGGGGATGCTCGGGCTCGAGACGAGCCTCGCGCTCACCATCACCGAGCTCGTCGAGCCGGGGATCCTCACCTGGGCCCAGGCGTTGGCGGTGCTGTCGTGGCAGCCGGCGGCCATCGCCGGGCTCGAGCACCACGGCCGGGCGATCGAGCCGGGCGCACCGGCCAACCTGTGCGTGATCGACCCTGCCGTCTCGTGGGAGGTCGATGCCCTGCGCCTCGCGAGCAAGGCCCGCAACACGCCCTTCGCCGGCCGCAAGCTCACCGGCAGGTGCCGCCACACGCTCCTTTTTGGCGACCCGGTCGTCGTCGACGGGGAGGTTGCCAAATGACGCTCCGTGGCTCCGCGCCGGCCGTCCTCGTGCTGCAGGACGGTGAGGTGTTCGAGGGAGAGGCAATCGGCGCACTCCGGGCTCACGCAGAAGAACG
>DASUMF010000451.1:0-4342 GCA_036277835.1 Acidimicrobiia bacterium | reverse complement strand
GCCCGCGGCACAGTGCTGAGCGCGGTCGCGGTGCACGCGCCGGGCATCCCAGCCGGACTCCTCGCCTCGGCGAGCACGCGGCGCCGCGGCTTCGTGCTGCTCGGCGATGCGGGGCCGACGGTCCTGGCCCTGCTCGGCCTGCCGCGCGACGACGCGATGACCGGCACGCGGTTCACCGTCGGAGCGCCGCTGCCGCTCGACACGCGGATCGCGCGTCTCACCAACGCGACGGCGGCCGCCGTGTTCCGCGACAGGGTGCGTGTGTCGACCACGTACGGCTTCGCGCTCGCGCTCGCCGCGATCCTCGGCGTCGCTGCGTACGCGTTCATGGCCGGTCGCCTCGTGGCGGGGCGCGCCCGCCGGTGGCGAGAGATCATCGTCGTCGGCGCGCTCGCCGCGCTCGCGTACATCCCGGCGGTGTACCTGGCGCGCCTGCTCCCGCTCTACGACGTCGGCACCGCCGCGTACTGGGCGTTCCTCGTCGCCACGTCGCTCGGCCTCGCCGTGGTGGCGCGCGTCGCGGCTCGGCGGCGCGCGGCCGATGGTCTGCTCGTCATGCTCGCGGTGATGGTGGCGGTGCTGGTGATCGACGTGCTCACGGGTGCGCGACTCCAACTCAGCAGCGCGTTCGGGTATTCAGCCACGGTCGGGATCCGCGTCGCCGGGTTCGGCAACATCGCCTACGCGGTGCTCGGCTCGGCGGCGGTGCTGCTGGCCGGGCTCCTGGCCCATCGCATCGGCGGGCGTCGCGGTGCGCTGGTCGCGTCGGCGGTGATGGGGATCGCGCTGCTCGCCGACGTCGCGCCGTTCTGGGGCAGCGACGTGGGTGGCGTGCTCTCGCTCGTCCCCGCGTTCGGCGTGACCGCGCTCATGCTGCTCGGGATCCGGATCCGGCTCACGTGGCGCGCCACGGCGATCGCTGCCACCGCGACGGTCGTGGCACTGGCAGCACTCACTGCGCTCGACCTCTCCCGGCCGGCCGACGCGCGCACGCACCTGGGGCGCCTCGCGCAGCAGGTGGCGGATCAGGGTGTGTCACCGTTCGCGAACACCATCGCCCGCAAGGTCGACGCCAACCTCGGCACGTGGTCGACGTCGGAGTGGCGCTGGGTCCTCGCGGTGGCAGTCGTGTTCCTCGTGTACGTCGCGTTCCTCGAGCGGGCGCGCGTGCAACGCGCCCTCGAAGCGGTTCCCGAGATGCGAGCCGCGTTCGTCGGGCTCGGCGTGCTCGCGGTCCTGGGCTACGCCTTCAACGACAGTGGGGTCATCATCCCGGCGATCGCGCTGGCGGTCGGGAGCCTCGCTCTCGTGGTGCTCGTCACGACGTACGCGGGCGAGCTGCGCACGGCGCCGGTGCGACGCCGCCGTCAGTCGGACGCCAGCACACGCTCGGTCGCCGCGGCCGCCTCGTCCCAGGAGTAGCTCCCTGCCGCGATCCGTGCTGCGGCCCGTTCGCCGAGCGCTCGTGCGTCGTCGGGATGGCTCCGCAGCCACTGCATCGCTCGACCGAGGTCGCCCGCGTCGCCGCACGCGAAGATCCGACCGGTGTCGCCCAGCAGCTCGAGGTGGGCGGGGATGTCGCTCGCGATGATGCAACAGCCTGCGCGCATCGCCTCCGCGACGACCAGAGGTTGGCCTTCCTGGTACGAAGGAGCGACCAGCGCGGCCGCGTTGTCGTAGAGCATCGCGACCACGTCGGGCTCCTGCACCCCGAGGAAGTGCACGCGGCCGCCGCCGGGTTCGGCCTGTCGCGCCAGTGCGACCTCGGTGGCGCTGCCCGCCTTCCGACCGCCGCCCACGATCGCGAGGTCGACGTCGATGCCGTCCGAGCCCAGCAGACCGAGAAACGCGTCGATCGCGACGTCGACGCCCTTCTCCGGCACCAGGCGTCCGACGACGAGGAGATAGCCGTGGGGACGAAGACCGAGCGGCGCGAGCCGCGCGGTGTCGGCGGGTTCGGGCCGCGTGACCCCGTTGGAGATCACGACGATCTCGGCCGCGCGCGCATGCCGGGCGGCGAGGTCGTCCTTCAGCGCTTGCGACACGGCGACGAGCGCGTCGGAGCACCGCAACGCGACCCATTCGCAGTACCTGAGGAACCAGCGGGTGATGCGACCCCACTTCGCGTCCTGCCACTCGATGCGGTGCGCGGTCGTCACGATGCGGCGACCCCGCAGCTTCGGGAGCATGCAGAACGCCGACGATGCGAACGAGTGGTAGTGCACGACGTCGTACTTGCCGCGCAGGGCGGCCCAACTCGCCGCGAAGGCATACGTCAAGCGCTCCCAACCGGGGCTCGACGCGGTGCGGAGGCGCCGCACGCGCATCCCGCGGTGGACGACGGCGGGGCTCGGACCACCGGCGCAGAGCACGGTCACGTCGTGCCCGTCGGCGGCGACGCGCGCGTAGATCTCTTCGCAGTGCCGCGTGACGCCGCCTTGGGCCTTCGGGAGCTCGAGCGGCCCGATCACTGCGATCCTCACTGGAGACTCCTGGGGTGCGAGATCACGAGGCGAAGTTCGGCCACAGGGCGCGGTCGAACTCAGGGAACAGCTCGCCGAGGCGATCGACCTCGCCGCGGTACGCGGTGACGATCGAGGCGCGATCGTGATCGGGCAGCGTCGCCTTCGTCGACTTGCTCTCGTTGCGCGGTGTGTCGATGTCGACAGGCACGAACGAGTCGTCGAGGCCGAGGAACGCGTAGGTGCGAGCGAGCTCGCCATGTGCGTCGCGCACGCAGCGCTCGTGCTGTTGCACCAGCACCTGCTCGCGGGGATAGCTCGCGAACAGCTGCTCGAGGTGGGTGGCGTAGCAGCCGAGCCGGAACGCCGAGCTCGCAGTCGCCTGACTCGATCGGCGCGTCTCCATCTGCAACGCGAGACCCGACCGGTAGCGCTCCACCGGGTCGCGCAACAGCACAAGGATCTTCGCGTCGGGTGCTGCACGTCGCAACAACGCGGGGATCCAGAAGTGCGAGGCGTACCCCGGTGACCATTCGCCCACCTGGGCACCGGGTGGTCGAGGAAAGAACCGCGCGTAGCGATCGCCGTCGGCCTCGGAGAACTCGCGGCGCCAGTAGCGGTCGAAGAATCGCAGCTCCTTGACCGGTCCGGCCTGCACGTCGGGGTGACTCGTGACCAGGTGGTGCCACCAGGTCGTGCCGGCGCGTTGGGTGCCGACCCCGACGAAGGTGGGAGGACCGGTGCTCCAGCCCTCGGGGCAGGGAGCGGGGCGCCGCTGCTGCAGCTCGCGCTGCGCGCGAGCGGTCAGCGAACGGAAGCGCATCGGGCCACGCTATGCGCCTGACTCCACGTCGACGGGCCCGAGGTCGCGCGCCGTCGACGTGGAGCCGTTCAGTCGCGGAGGTACTCGCGCAGGTCGCAGGCGGGACAGCGCTCGGCCGTGCTCTGCGGGCCGTGGTCGACGCGGTGATCGGCGAGGGCGGGCAGTGCGACGAGGGCAGCGACGTCGGCCGGGTCGACGTCGCAGGTGATGCGGAGCCACACGCCGTCGGCGTCGGTCGACGGTTCGATGGCGTCGGGCACGACGCCTGCGACGTCGAGCACCTCCGCGGCGGAGCGGAGCAGGTGGCTGAGGTCCTCGGCCGGTCCGAAGGTGAGGCAGACCGTGCGGGGTTCGCTGGTGAGGTCGGGGCGTCGGGTGCGGCGAGCGTCGATGACGGTCATTGGGGGGGCCTCCTGGTCGGGGGAGTCGAGGATGACGATACGGAGGCTTTGTGAACGCAGGAAGTCGTCCGATGGTCGCGGCAGTAAAGCCTCGGCGAGCAGTTGACGCCGGATCAGTGCAGGTCAGACCACAATTCGGAGGCGGGCATCTGCCGGCTCGCCCGGGACGTCGGTGAGCAACGACGGCATGGGCGCGGTGCCGAGCACGCCCCTGGTGAACTGCGTGACGATCCGATGCCAGAACGCGGCGCGGAACAACATCGCGTGCCGCTCCCGCTTCACCTCGACCCGCCAGATGCGGTCGGTCACCGTCGCCGCGTGGCGCGCCCACTCGAGCGACCCGTGCGGGCTCGTCGTGGTGTCGAGGCGGCCGTGCACGACGAGGACCGAGCGTCCGGCGACCTGCTCGTAGGGCTCGCCTGCCGGGAGCCACGGCGCGAGGGCAGCGACCGCCACCACGCGCGGATGACCGGCGGCATGCACCGCGGTCCGCCCACCCATCGAGTGACCGACGAGGACCACCGGCACCTCGCCGTACCGCGCGGACACCTGGTCGAGGGCCCAGATCGCGTCGGGCACCGGCGAACGCTCGTCGTCGTTCCAGCCCCGCACTCCGTACTGCAGCGACCACACCGCGAGGCCGTCGTCGCCGCCCG
>DASUMF010000450.1:0-3033 GCA_036277835.1 Acidimicrobiia bacterium | reverse complement strand
TGGGCTGATCGAGCTCGTGCCCGAGTACGCCGGCACGGCATTGCGGTTCGCAAGTCTCGGCGCGGATGCGGACGCGACCGACGTCGCGTCGACGCAGGACGAGCTCGGACGCCTGATGGCCACCCACCACGTGTCGGTGCTCGCACCCGCACCCGCAGAGGACGCGAACGTCTTCGTGGTGCGACGCGAGACGGCCGAGCGCCATGGGCTCGTCGCGCTCAGCGACCTCGCCCCGGTTGCCGCACGCCTCACGTTCGGGGGACCGCCCGAGTGCCCGAGGCGCCCCTTCTGCCTCATGGGACTCGAACGGGTCTACGGCGTGTCGTTCGACGAGGTCGTGAGCCTCGACGCGGGAGGACCGCTCACCAAGCAGGCCCTGAGAACCCGAGTCGTCGACGTCGCGCTGCTGTTCTCCACCGACCCCGACACTGCGCGAGACGACGTCGTGCAGCTCGTCGACGACCGACTGCTCCAACCGGCGGAGAACGTCACGCCGCTGGTGCGCACCGAGACCCTCGAGCGGTTCGGGCCGTCACTGCGAACCGCCGTTGACGCAGTGTCGGCGCGCCTGACGACGGAAGCGCTCCGAACGCTGAACACCGAGGTCGCCGGTGGTACCTCCGTTCGCGCAGTGGCGGCGCGCTGGTTGCGCTCGGAGGGCCTGCGGTGACCGCGTACGCACAGCAGACCGTCGGACCGGAGTCACTGCGCCGGACCCGTCGTCGTCGTCGGCCGTCGGGGGCGCCGCCGCCGCTGCCGCGCAAGATCGGCGTCACCGGAACCGGCTGGTTGATCGCATCCCTGGTGTTGCTGGCATGGACCGTGCTCGCCATCAACAACGAGTGGGCGTCGCGGGTCACCGACCGCACCGACTCGTGGATCCTGCGCCAGATCGCCACGCTGCGCACCGGATGGCTCACCGACGTGGCCGACGTGATCGACCGCGTGGGCAGCGGGTGGACCGTCACGATCGTCGGCTTCGGGCTCCTCATCGCGATCGTCGTGTTCAAACGGTGGCGACACCTGTTCACCTACCTCGGCGCGGTGCTCGTGCTCGAGCTGATCGGCGACCTCATCTACTACGCGTACGCACGGCCGCGGCCGTACGGCGTCACCACGATCGGGCGCTGGTCCGGGTACTCGTTCCCCGCGAGCCCCGTCGCCGTGCTCGCGCTGGTGATCATCGGCATCGTGTATGCGCTCGTCGTGCCCGGAAGGGCGCGCAACGCGGCGAAGCTCGTCGGCGCAGTCGTGCTGGGCCTGTTCACGGCGACGGAGCTCTACCTCGCGACGTATCACCCGTTCGACGTCGCGGTGGGGATCGCGTTCACGTACGCGATCCTGCTGAACGCGTTCCGGTTCTTCACCCCCAACGACGTGTTCCCAGTGGCGTATCGCCAGGGCAAGACCGCGCACCTCGACGTGAGCGGCGCACGTGGTGACGCGATCCGGCAAGCGATTCGCGACCAGCTCGGCCTCACCGTCCTCGACATCGAGCCGGTCGGGCTCGCGGGCTCCGGCGGATCCACACCCTTGCGGCTCCGCATGGACGGAGAGCCCGCCACGTACCTCTTCGGCAAGTTGTACGCGATGAGCCACGTGCGCGCCGACCGTTGGTACAAGCTCGGTCGGACCCTTCTCTACGGTCGCCTGGAGGATGAAGCGCCGTTCCAGGGCGTGCAACGACTCGCCGAGTACGAGGACTACGGCCTCCGCGTGATGCGCGATGCCGGCGTGAGAACCGCGACCCCGTACGGCCTCGTCGAGCTCACGCCCGCGCGCGAGTACCTGATCGTCACCGAGTTCTTCGACCACGCGCAGGAGATCGGCGACGCCGAGATCGACGACCACGTGATCGACGAAGGGCTGCTCGTCGTCCGGAAGCTGTGGGACAACGGCCTCGCGCACCGCGACATCAAGCCGGCGAACCTGCTCGTGCAGGACGGCGAGATGCTCGTGATCGACGTCGCGTTCATGCAGGTGCGCCCGTCGCCGTGGCGCCAGGCCGTCGACCTCGCGAACATGATGCTCGTCCTCGCGGTGCGCACCGACGCGGAGCGCGTCTACGCACGAGCGCTGGCCTTCTTCACGCCCGAGGAGATCGGTGAGGCCTTCGCCGCCGCTCGTGGCGTGGCGAGCCCGACGCAGCTCCGGACGGTGATGAAGCGCGATGGGCGTGACCTCGTCGCGCAGTTCCGGGCGATGGCGCCGAGTGCAGCGACCGTCTCGCTGCAACGCTGGAGCGCGATACGGGTGGTGCTGGCGGTCGCGGTCGTCGTGGGGACGTTCGTGGCGGTGCAGGCGGCGGCCGGCCTCCTGACGCCCGCGCAGAGTCTGGGCGTCGCCGGCACGCCGGAGTGTGGGCGCAACGACCTCATGATCCTCGTCGCGCAGTCGGTGCCGAGCGCGGTGTCGGTCCCGTGCGTCGCGGCGCTGCCGGCCGGCTGGTCCGTCGGCGACGTCACGGTCGACGACGGCGAGACCCAGTTCTCGCTCGACTCCGACCTCGGAGGCGACGACGCCGTGCAGGTGCGGTTGCGACCCGCGGGAACGTGCGGAGCGCGCGACGCGACCGAGGTGCCGAGCGACGAGGTCGGCGTGCGTCGGTTCGAACGCGTCCGGCAGCTCGAGCCCGGCTTCCGCAGCACCCGCTACTACCTGTTCCGCGGTGGATGCGTCACCTATCAGCTGAGCTTCCGCGCAACGAGCAGTGGCGCACTGCTCTTCGACACCGACACGGCGCTGGCGTTCCAATCCCGGCGTTCGCTCGTGCGCGAGGTGCGCGAGCGCTCGAACCTCTCGCTGTGCGGCGCCACCGCGCCGGCGTGTCCGGGCGGGACGTCGTGACCGCGCCGGCGACGACACCCGCGGTGATGGCGGCGACGTTCCTCGGCGTGGTCGTCGGGATCGTGGTGATCGTCGCGGTCGCCATCGCGACGACCGCGCTCTCGTTGCGGCTGCTCGGCATCCGTCGCGGGTGGGGGACCGCGGTCATCGCGGGCGGCATCGGCTGGGGTGTGGCGCTCCTCGTTG
>DASUMF010000449.1:0-5246 GCA_036277835.1 Acidimicrobiia bacterium | reverse complement strand
CCGTCGAGCTGCTGCGGTTCGTCTACTCCGGCACCGAGGCCACGATGAGCGCGATCCGGCTGGCCCGCGGGTTCACCGGTCGCCCCAAGATCGTCAAGTTCTCCGGCTGCTACCACGGCCACAGCGACGCGCTGCTCGTCGCCGCCGGGAGCGGTGTCGCGACGCTCGGCATCCCCGGCTCCGCGGGCGTCACCGCGGGGACGGTCGCCGACACGGTGGTGGTCGCCTACAACGACGAGGCGGCACTGGACGCGGCGTTCGCCGAGCACGGCGCCGACCTGGCGGCAGTGCTGGTGGAGCCGGTGGCCGCCAACATGGGCCTGGTCGCCCCGTTGCCCGGCTTCCTCGACGGCCTCCGACGCCGCTGCACCGCGGCGGGCGCGCTGCTCGTGTTCGACGAGGTCATCACGGGGTTCCGCCTCGGCCCCGCCGGCGCGCAGGGGGTGTACGGGATCACTCCCGACCTCTCGATGTTCGGCAAGGTCGTGGGAGGCGGCCTTCCGCTGGCGGCGCTCGGCGGTCGTGCCGAGATCATGGACGAGCTCGCACCGCTTGGTCCGGTGTACCAGGCGGGCACGCTGTCGGGGAACCCCCTCGCCACCGCGGCGGGCCTGGCCGTCCTCGCGCAGCTCGACGACGCGGCGTACCGCGAGCTCACGGAGCGCGCCACCCAGTTCGCCGACGGCATGCGCGACGCCTTCGCCGCCGCGGGCACCAAGGCGATCGTCACGCAGGTCGGCACGCTCACGGGCGTGTTCTTCTCGCCGGCTCCGGTGACGAACTACGCGGAGGCACAGGCCGCCGACCACGATCGCTACGCGCGGTTCTTCCACGCATTGCTCGAGCCCGCCTCGTCACGAGCACCTCGGGTGTTCTTCGCGCCCAGCGGCTACGAGACGCTCTTCGTGAGCCTCGCCCACCGCGACGAGCACCTCGCCGCCCCGCTCGACGCGGTCGCCACCGCGGCCGCGGCCGCGAGCGAGGGCCGGTCGTAAATCGCACGACGCTCCTCTCGTCACCCCGCTACGGTCGGCGACCCGACCCCGACGAGGAGACCGACATGGTCACGGTGATCCGTGTCCGGGCACGCGCGACGGGCGACTCGTTCCCGTCGCCCGCTCCCGCCGCCTGATCTCGGGCAACACTTCATCGCCAGCGCGGCCGTCGCCGCCCGCATCGTCGACGATGCGGGCATCACGGCCGCCGACGCCGTGCTGGAACCGGGCGCGGGCGCCGGTGTGCTCACGGCCGCGCTCGCGGCGCGCGCCGCGCACGTGACCGCGGTCGAGCTCGACGGCGAGCTGGCCGTGGCCACCGCGCAGCGCTTCCGCACGGACGCCGCCGTGAGCGTGGTGCACGCCGACGCGACGCTGGTTGCGCTGCCCGTCACCCCCTTCCGCGTCGTCGGGAACCCGGCGTTCGGCGCCACCGCGGCGCTGCTGCGTCACCTGCTCGACTTCCCGCCCGACCGGGCCGTGCACGGTCTGCTCCGGGCCGACCTCGTCGTGCAGTGGCAGGTGGCGCGGCATCGGGCCACGGTCACCGACGACCTGCTGGGCGCGACGTGGGCGCCGTGGTGGACGTTCCGCCGCGGTCGCCGTCTCCCTGCCGCGCTGTTCCGTCCGGCGCCGGGCGTCGACGCCGCGGTGCTCGTGGCGGAGCGTCGGGCCGATCCTCTGCTCCCTCCGTCGGTCTTCGCCGACTACGCCGCGAGCGTGCGCGAGCGGTTCGGGCGCGGCGCGTCACGCGTCGAAGCGGAGCAGGTGGTCGAGGAGCTCGGGTCGAGCTCGTGAGTGCGAGCCAGTGGATCCGAGCCCGTGAAACGCGCGTCCATGAAGACGCGCGCGGTGTTACTGCTGCGCGTCGTCTTCTTCGCGGAGACGGTTGCGTGCGACGCGGTCCATGAAGAAGAGGCTCGAGGCGATGATCACGACCATCACCACCATGAGCACGAAGGCGAGACCGCCACCACCGTTCTCGCCGCTGGCGTCGACCAGCTGGCCACCCTCGGCCGACGCCGGGGTCGCCAGCGCGACCAGTGCGAGCACCGAGGTGCACGACGCGAGGAGCAGGAGCCTGAGTCGACGCATGGTCACACCTTTGCCGGGACGCGTTCGGGAGCGGCATCGCCCTGCTGCGCGGCCACTTCGGCCTCCTGCTCGTCACGCTCACGCCAGTGCAGCATGAGGAGTCCGAGCAGGAACAGGATGCTGAAGGTCACGAAGGCGACGAACGGCGGGAGCCGCAGCGAGCCCAGGTCGCGGGTGAGGACCACGTAGCCCGTCTTCCCACCGTCGGCGCACTCGGGCGGCAGCGGCGGGAGGCCGAACGGACGGTCGTCGGGTGTCTTCGCGACCTCGCAGAACTGGACGACCGCCACTTCCTCGCTGTGGGTGAACTGGCCCTTCCAGAACTGGGGATCGCTGCCGCCCACCTCGAACGTCTGGAGGATCTGGTACTGCGTGACGTCGTCGAAGGCCGCGTAGCGGTTGTCCTCGGGCGTCACCTCGAGCGTGGGGAGCGCCACCTTCTTGACGAGCGCCTCGTCGACCGCCGCCTTCACGTTGGCCGCCTCGCTCGAGTCCGTCACCTTGTTCGCCTTGTCGGCGATCGTGCGCGCGTGCTCGTTGTCGGCCTTGTCGAGATCGGTGACGACCTGCTGGACCTTCCACTGCGGGATGCGGCCCTTGAGCGTGTTCAGGGGCGACGCGGTGGTGCACCACAGGAGGCTGAGGAGCACGAGGAACCCCATCAACCCGGTGAACGCGACGAGGAAGCCCAGCCGCGCGCCGAGGTTCGTGCCGAGCAGCAGGTACGCGGAGCCGCAGAACAGCACCACCGCGGCCACCACGACGAGCACGCCGAGGATGGTCGGGTACCACAGCCCCTTGTGGGTGAGCTCAGACGCGAGGATCACGCGACGCAGTCCTTGTCGTTGGCCGTGCTGGCGGGCGGCGAGTCGATGTTGCGCTCGTACGCCATGATCTGGCAGATCTGGTCCTTGTCGAGCACCGAGCCGAAGTGTGGCATGCGACCCGACGAGATGCCGCGGGCGCCGTACCCGGCGTTCGCCTCGACGCCTTCCGAGATCCACGCGAACAGCTCGGCGTCACCGTTGGGCGGCGAGAACTGCGTGTTGACGTCGCCGTTGCGCAGGTTGGGCCCGTAGGCACCGCCGCCCATGCGACCCTGCGACGTGGCGTTCGGGTTCGTGGGGTCGAAGTACGACCAGCCGCGCGTGTGGCACCGGGCGCAGTTGCCCATGAAGAGCAGCTGGCCGTCGGAGGACTGCCGCACCGCCTGGCGCCACTCGGTGGCCGCGGCGAGGTCCTCCTGGGTGAACTCGAGGTACTGGCCGGTGGTGGTCGCCGCGGTCTTGGTGTCCTGGTTGATCGCGCCCAGGGGCGCGTTCGGGCCCTGCGCATCCACGTCGGCCTGCGCTGCCGCCACCGCCGCGGTGGCCTGCACGACCCACGCGTCGGCCGCGCTGATCACCTCCGGGTCGGTGAGCGTCTTCTTGAGGTCGTTCATGTCCTTCGTGGCGCCGGCCTTCGCCTTGTCGCTCGTGGTGCCGATGCTCTCGACGTAGTTCACGAGGTCCTGGATGCTCTGCGCGTTGAGCGCGCCACGGCCGCTGATGACACCCCACGCGGGCATGGGTGTGCCCGGCCTCCCGTAGCTGATGATGTTCGTGAGCTGCGCGCGCGAGTAGCGCAACGACGCCAGCTGCAGGTTCGGCGCCGCCCACGCCACCGATTTCGGCAGGCAGTAGGGCTGTGACGCGGCCAGCTCCTCGTTGACGACCTGTTGGGGATCGCAGCGAGGGTCGACGCTCTTCACGATGAAGGTGGCCGTGCCACCGCCGCCGTCGAGACCGTGGCAGCGCGCGCACTGCAGCGACACGGTGGAGTTGTAGTCCTCCGACTGTGGCGCTGCGAAGAGCACCGCGCCGCGCTCGATGGAGCGGTCCTTGAACCCACCACTCGCCTCGGCGGAGCGGAAGGGCTCGCGCACGAAGTAGACGACCATGCCGAGGAGGATCACGACGAGCGCGATGAGCGCGACGCCGAGCGCGCGCTCGAGGTGCGCGCCTTCCATGACCTCGTCGTCGTAGAACGGCGTGAGGTTCTCGGGCTTGGCGCGCTCGGGGTTCCGGCGCAGGCTCACCACCCGGTAGACGATGAACCCGAGCAACGCTGCGATCGCGACCACGTTGATGAGGATGAGGATCGTGCGGAAGCTCATGCTCGGCCGCTCCGCACGGCGTCGCCGATCCGCATGCCGCTCACCGGCACGTCACACACAGGGCGCTCCCTCGGGGCTCTGGTTCGTGGTGTTGGTGCCGATCGGGGGCCCGATCACGATGATGCCGGTGTCGACGGTGACGCTGCCGCCGCTCACCTCGAGCGGGAAGCGGTCGAGGCCGCGCGGGGCGGGGCCACCCTGCTTCTCGCCGACCCGGTTGTACTTCGAGCCGTGGCACGGGCACTCGAACCACTGCGAGCTCGGGCACCACGGCACGCGGCAGCCGAGGTGCACGCACTTCTGGTAGAGCGCGACGTAGCCCTCTTCCATGCCGCTGATGACCTGCGCGTACGCCGGGACCTTCTTGGCCTTCGGGAGGTCTTCTTTCGGGTAGGCGACGATGTAGGTCTTGGCCGCCGCGTTGTAGAAGGGGATCTTGTTGTCGAAGGCGGCCTGGATGTCGGCCTGCGAGCCGACGTTGACCTTGCCACCGAAGCCGCTCGAGCCCGACGGCCAGAGGAACGCGAGCGACGCCACGCCGAACGCCCCGAGGCCGAGGCCGGTGCCGGCGAGGATCGAGCGGTTGAAGAACTGGCGCCGGGTGACCCCCAGCTCCTCGAGGTCGACCGGCTCGTAGACCACCGGCGTCTTCGAGCTGGTGGGCTCGAGCGCGCCACCCGCGCCGCCCTCGATCGCGCGCCGTGCCTCGTCGGCGCGGGCGCGGCCTTCACCGCTCTCGCCCTCGCCCGACGGCTCGATCGTGCTCGCGGGCGCGGCGGCGTCGGGCACGACCGACGCCGCAGCATCTTCGTCGCGGCGGCGCGTCTCGCGGCTCAGCGTGCCGGTGGTCGAGCGTTGGCGAGCCATCACCAACAGCGAGATCACCGCGAGCACGAGCACCGCACCGATGCCGATTGCGATTCCCACGATCTACCTGCTCCTACAACTCGAAGAAGACGCCGTCGTTCCAGGGGAAGACGAAGTTGAAGCCCGGGCCACGG
>DASUMF010000448.1:0-4814 GCA_036277835.1 Acidimicrobiia bacterium | reverse complement strand
CTTCGCCAGCGCCGCGTCGAGCGCGGCGTCGGGGCTGGTGGCGGCGCCTGAGGTCGCGGTGCCGGTGAGCGTCGTGAGCGCGGTCACGCTCACGAGCGCGAGCGCGACGACAACGCGGCGGGCAGGGACCGGGGGGAAGTTCCGCATCGGGAGAGCGTACGCGGGAGCGCGCGAGGCGCTGCGGGCGACGCGCGGGTCAGGCGCTGTCGGTGCGGGCGCGCCACACGACGATCGTGGGCGTGCGCGCCTGCGACTGGCGCGGCTCGAGCAGCGTGTCGGCGCGGAGCCCGGCCCGGTGGAGATCGGTGAACACCTCGGAGATGGTGCGCACGTAGAGCAGGCGGCCATCCGAGGAGATCGGGCCGCGATCGAACGGCGAGTGGGTGAACGTGTCACCCGGGCCGGTGCACAGCGCGATCGGGTGCTCGTACGAGAACACGAACGGCGCGCCGGGGCGCAGCACACGCTCGACCTGACGGAACAGGCGCGCCGCGTCGTCGACCTCCGACAGCACGTGGATGCTCACGACCACGTCGATCGAGTCCGCACGCAGGAACGCGAGGTCGGCGAGGTCGCCGTGGTGCCAGTCGACGCGCACGTCCGCCTCGTCGCCGCGGGCACGTGCGATGGCCAGCCGCTCGTCGGACGTGTCGATGCCGATCACGACCGCCCCCTGCTGCGCGAGCGCGACCGCCGTCTCACCCGTGCCGCACCCGAGCTCGAGCACCCGCTTGCCCTTCACGTCACCGAGCAGGCGCAGCTCGCGCTCGGTCGGGCCACTCGGTCCGTAGGAGAAGGTGCCGCTCGTCCCGTTCATGCCCGGATCATCGCGCCCCGCGCGACGACCCGGCGTGATCAGCCCGTGAATGCCGGAGGAATGACGAGCGGCGGCGCAACGGCGCACTGCGCTTGCAACGAGTACTGGTCCTCCACTGCGCCGATGTCGCAGTGCAGAAAGACTGGCGTGCCGCCGCACGAAGTGATCGACTCGCCGGGGCGGGGCAGCCCACGTTGATCGGCCGTGATGCCGTCGACGTGGCACGCCTCGAGCGGGATCTTGTCGACGAGCGGACCGAAAATCTCTGGGACCATCGTCGGCGTGCCGCCGCCGTTGTCGGCAAGTGGGCCGAGGGCGGGATCGCCGCCGTTCTGCGTATCGCCGACCCCGGTCAGATCACACGAGGCGTCGTCGGAGAAGTTGTACCCCTGCGACGTAGTGGAGCCGGTGACGATGCAGTTGAGCGCGTCGGTGCCGAGCGGGGTCGCGAGCACCGAGCCGAACGAGACGAGGTCGCCGCCGGTGCGCACGTTCGCCGGCTCGTCGGTGCCGCCCGCGGTGTTGCCGACGACGGTCGCGTACACGAGCGTTGCATCACCCTGTGCCTCGATGCCCCCGCCACCGGTGTCGCTGGTCGCGACGTTGGCGGTGATCGTGGAGTTGACGACGGTCACGTCGCCACCGCCGGTCACGAACACCGCACCACCGCTCCCCGCCGAATTCCCGGTGATGGTCGAGTTGAGGATGGTGAGGCCGTCGGAGGTTGCGCCGATGCCACCGCCGGCGGTCAGGTCGCCGACGTTGCCGCCCGTGATCGTCACCCCGCTCACCGTCAGGTGCCCAGCGGATCCGACGTTCGTGATGACTCGCTCGCCGGCGCAGGTCTGGCGGACCGTCGATCCGTTGCCGGTGACGGTGAGTGCGTTCGAGGCGGTGTGCGAGAGCGCGCCCTCACCGCAGTCGTCGAGGACGTACTCCGCGCCAGTCGTGAGGACGATCTCCACTGCGTCGGGCGACGACGCATCCGCGGTGGCGAACGCCTCACGCAACGAGCCGGCGCCACCGTCGTCGGTGGTCGTGACCGTCACGACGGTGAGTGCGCCGACCGCGGGTGCTGTCGCCACGAGCGCGAGGCTCGAAGCGGCCACGAGCGCGACGCTCGCGAGGATCGTCCGAAGGTTGCGAAGGTTGCGAAGGTTCACCGGGTTCTTCCCTGCCGTCGTCGGGTGCCCGCCCGAGTCAGGGAAATGTACCTGGCGCTACGCGTCGCCCCGCGCGAACTCCTCGACCATGCGGTAGGCCTCGTCGTCGTGGTACTGCACCGCGGGCGACTTCATGAAGTAGGCCGACGGGCCGGCGAGCGGGCCGCCGATGCCGCGGTCGAGCGCGACCTTGCAGCAGCGCACCGCGTCGATGATCACGCCCGCGGAGTTCGGCGAGTCCCACACCTCGAGCTTGAGCTCGATGTTGAGCGGCACGTCGCCGAAGTTGCGACCCTCGAGACGGATGTAGGCCCACTTGCGGTCCTCGAGCCACGGGACGTGATCCGACGGGCCGATGTGCACGTTGTCGGACTCGATGCCCTGCTCGATCTGGCTCGTCACCGACTGCGTCTTCGACTTCTTCTTCGACTCGAGCCGCGTGCGCTCGAGCATGTTCTTGAAGTCCATGTTGCCGCCGAAGTTGAGCTGGTAGGTGCGGTCGATCGTCATGCCGCGGTCTTCCATCAACCGCGCGAGCACGCGGTGGGTGATGGTGGCGCCGACCTGGCTCTTGATGTCGTCACCCACGATCGGCAGCCTGGCCTCGGTGAACTTCGCCGCCCACTCCGGGTCGCTGGCGATGAACACCGGGATGGCGTTGACGAACCCGACGCCGGCGTCGAGGCAGGCCTGGGCGTAGAAGCGCTGGGCGTCTTCGGAGCCCACCGGGAGGTAGCTCACGAGCACGTCGGCGCCGCTGTCGCGCAGCGCCTGCACCACGTCGATCGCCGGCTTCGGCGACTCCTCGATCTCCTCGCGGTAGTACTCGACTCCCTGCACGAGGCTGCTGGCGCAGTTCCCCACGCCGGCGATGGCAACGCGAACGCGACCGTCACTCATGATGCCGCTGCTCCTTCAATCCCCGCGGGGTTTCCCGCGGATGAGGCATTCTCAGAACGGTGATCGCCGACAACCCGTTCCGGCACGGAGCCGGCCTCGGCGGCGATGAGCGAGTCGACCCACTCGAGGTCGCGCTCGATGGACTCGGTGCGGTGCTCGACGAGCGAGCGGGTGTAGCGATCACCGCGCGTCGGCGTCTGCTGACGGGCGCGTGCGAGATCGTCGGCGAGGTTGGAACGACGGCGCTGCAGCAATTGCAGCCGCGCCGCGGTGTCGAGCGAACCGCAGAACGCGAGCTTCAACGCGAACGTGCGGTCGTCGTCGGGGGAATCGGGATCGAGCAGCAGCTCGGTGAGCCGGGCGTCGCCCCGGGCCGTGAGCTCGTAGGCCTTGCGGGTGCGACGGGTGGGCTTGCCGGCGCGCCGCATCCGGGCGGCCGCGAGGTCGCCGGCGAGCGAGCCCGTCGGCGGGATCGGCGTGGTCGAGACCTGCGCAGGGTCGACCACCTCGATCGCGCCGTCGCGCTCGAGGCGGCGCAGCGCGGGATAGAGGGAGCCGAACGACATCGCCCAGGTGGAGCCGACCGTCTCGCCGACGCGCTTCTTCAACTCGTAGCCGTGGAGCGGTTGCTCCTTGAGCGATCCCAGGATGGCGAGGTCCAGCATGGTGTCTCCGACGTGCTGTTGCAGAACGCTGATATATCGGATCGATATATCGAGGCGAGTATACCGCGGGTGAACGCGAATCGAAGCACAGGCGACGCGGAGGGGGCCGGCCGCCCGCGGACCGCTCCAGGCCTGGGCCGAAGCCGCCCAGCAGTGGACGTGGCCCCCGGTACACTGCGCGCCGTGCGCCGGCACACCGACTACGCGCTGGCCCGAAGGGCTGTGCTCCGCGACCTCCGCAGCGGTCGTGTCACCCGTCTCGACGTCTGCGACGCGCACCCCGAGCTCGTGCGGGCCGCCCGCTACGTGGGTGAGAAGGTGCACGAACCTTGTCCCGTGTGTGCCTCGGCCGGCCTCGCGAACGTGTCGTACGTGTACGGCGACGGCCTACGCGCCGCCAACGGTCGCTGCATCTCACACCCGGGCGAGCTCGAGAAGCTCGGCGCGACGCACGACGAGTTCATCTGCTATCTCGTCGAGGTGTGCCCCGACTGCGGGTGGAACCACCTCGTGCGCCGTGAGCTCCACGGCCGTCGCCACGACCAGCCGGCACCGCGCCGCTCCGCCCGCACCCGCGCCAACGGCTGACGACGCCCGCCGCCTCCGTGGCGGAACGGCGAGGCCGCCTCCGTGGCGGAACGGCGACGGTGTGCTTCCGCACGCACACTTGGGTACGCTTCGCCTGCCGCCGGGAGCCATCCGAGCCCTGGACGGTGGAGGTCACGAGATGGCTGGTTCCCGGTCCGTCACTGCACCCGACATCGCGGGCAGCAAGGGTGGCGATCCGCTCGTCATGGTCACCGCGTACGACGCGCCCTCGGCCCGAGCCGTGGATGCGGCGGGCGTCGACATGATCCTCGTCGGCGACTCCGTCGCGATGGTCGTGCTCGGCTACGACGACACGTTGCACGTCACGATCGACGACATGGCGCACCACACCGCCGCGGTCGCGCGCACCAAGCCGCACGCGCTGGTGGTGGGCGACCTGCCGTGGATGAGCTACCACCTCGGCCGCGACGACACCGTCGCCAACGCCGCACAGCTCGTGCGTGCGGGCGCGGGTGCGGTCAAGCTCGAAGGCGGTCGCAAGCGGGTCGACGCGGTGCAGGCGATCCTCGACGCCGAGATCCCCGTCATGGGCCATGTCGGCCTCACGCCGCAGTCCATGCACGCCTTCGGTGGCTTCAAGGTGCAGGGCAAGACCTTGGACACCGCGCACGCCATCGTCGACGACGCGGTCGCGCTCGCCGAGGCCGGTGTGTTCGCGAT
>DASUMF010000447.1:0-3706 GCA_036277835.1 Acidimicrobiia bacterium | reverse complement strand
CGTGGATCTCCACCACGAGGAGCCCGTCGGTCTCGACGAAGCCGACGGCGACCACGCCGGGCAGCGCGCGGAGCGCGAGCTCGAGCTCGTCGAGGCTCACGCCGCGCCCTGCTCGTGCACGAGGCGGGCGACGTCGTGGCGCAGCCCGAGCTCGGCCAGCCTGACCATCAGCTCACCGACGAGCGGGTCGTCGGCGGGACCGCCGTCGTCCTCCGCCGGGACGACGTAGAGGCCCGGGTCGCGCGTGAGCAGGCCGTGGTCGTCGTCGCGCAGCGGTCGGCGCCCGGCGCGGAGCACCTGACGGCCGAGCGGCGCGACCTCGACGACGAGCGCGGCATCCTCGAGACCTCGGAGCGCCACGAGCCGATCGAGTGCGTCGTAGATCGTGGCGAGCCCCGAACCGAAGCGTGCCAGCGCGTCGAGCTGTTCCACCTGCGGCGCGTCGTGCGCGGTGTCGTCTGCCTCGCTCACCAGGGCCTCCCGACGGTCGGAAGGACGATACCCCGACGCGGAGTGCCGTTCGCGCGGCCAGGGCAGCGGGTGCAATCGACTCAGAAGCGTCGAACCGCCACCGCTACGATGCGACGTCGTCGCCCGGCGAACCGCGCCGGTCGCGTCCCCTCTCGCAGGCTGCTTGCCGTGATCCGTGACCAACTGCTTGCCGCGGTGGATGCGGCGCTCGACGCGGCCGGCCTTCCCATCCCGGCCGGTGGTGTCGCGCTCGCGCCCCCGACCGATCCGAGCCAGACCGCCGACTTCACCACGAACGTGGCGATGCAGCTGGCCAAGCGCGTCGGATCGTCGCCGCGGGAGGTCGCGGCGCGTCTCGTCGAGGTGTTGAACGCGGAGCGACCGGGCCACCTCGAGCGGGCCGAGGTCGCCGGGCCCGGCTTCGTGAACCTCTATCTCGCGCCCACGTGGCTCCACGAGGTGCTCCGCGGTGTGGTCGCCGACGGCGATCGGTTCGGACGCGGCACCACGATGGTGGGGCAGCGCATCAACCTCGAGTTCGTGTCGGCCAACCCCACCGGGCCGATCCACGCCGGCGCCGGCCGCTGGATCGCGGTGGGCGACGCGCTCGCCAACCTCTTCGCGGCCCAGGGCGCGGAGGTCCATCGCGAGTACTACCTCAACGATGCCGGCGCGCAGCTCGACAAGTTCGGGGCCTCGTTGCACGCGCGCTCCCGCGGCGAGACCCCGCCCGAAGATGGTTACCAGGGCGCCTACGTGGTCGATCTGGCGCAGCGTCTCCACGACGAGCTCGGCGATGAGGTCGACGAGGACACCGCGCGCGAGTGGGGCTACGCGGCGATGGTCGACGACATCCGGGCCGATCTCGACCGCATCGGCGTGCACTTCGACACCTGGTTCTCGGAGCGGTCCCTCCACGCTTCGGGCGAGGTCGCGGCGGTGCTCGACGACCTGCGCACCGCGGGCGCGCTCTTCGACGCCGACGGCGCGACGTGGGTGCGCACGACCGACTTCGGCGACCAGCGCGATCGCGTGCTCGTGAAGTCCGACGGCGAGCCCACGTACCTCCTCGCCGATCTCGCGTACCACCGGAACAAGTTCGCGCGCGGGTGGACGCACCTGATCGACATCTGGGGGGCCGACCACCACGGCCAGGTGAAGTCGCTCCAGAGCGCGCTCGAGGCACTCGGGGTCGCGCCGGGCGAGCCGGAGGTGCTGCTCGGTCAGTTGGTGAAGCTCCAGCGGGGCGGCGAGCTCGTCCGTCTCTCGAAGCGCACCGGCGACATCATCACGCTCGCCGACATCCTCGACGAGGTCGACCCCGACGTCGCGCGGCTCACGTTCCTCCTCCAGGGCATCGACACCGCGCAGACCTTCGACCTCGACGTCGTCACCGCGCAGTCGATGGACAACCCCGTGTACTACGTGCAGTACGCGCACGCGCGCATCGCCTCGATCGGTCGGCGCGCCGCAGAGGCCGGCATCACGCGGCTCCCGATCCTCGATGCCAGCCTCGCTCCGCTCGTGCACGAACGGGAGATCGAGCTCCTGCGCGCCCTCGCCCAGTACCCCGACGCGGTCGCCGGCGCGGCGGAGCTCCGTGCCCCACACCGCGTCACCGCATGGGTGCGCGACTTCGCCAAGTCGTTCCATGGCTTCTACTACGACTGCCGGGTCCTCACCGACGACGTCGCGCTCACCCAGGCGCGCCTCTGGCTCGCCGAAGCGTGTCGAATCGCGCTCGCGAGTGCACTCGCGCTCCTCGGCGTCCACGCGCCCGACGAGATGGTCCGTCTCGACGAGGACTCCCAGTGACGACGGCGAGCGCGGCGCCCCTCGACCTCGCCTTGCTGCCATCGCGAGCGACCGTCGACGCGAGCGGACGGCTCTCACTCGCGGGGGTCGACCTCACCTCCCTGGCCGACGCACACGGCACCCCGTTGTACGTGTACGACGAAGACGAGCTGCGCGATCGCTGCCGCTCCTACCTCGCAGCGTTCGGCCAGGATGCGTCGAGCGACGGCGCGGGAGGGCACGCAGGCGCGTCGTACGCGGCGAAGGCGTTCCTCTGCGTCGCGATGGCGCGCCTCGTGCACGAGGAAGGGCTCGATCTCGACGTCGCGTCGGGAGGGGAGGCCCACGTGGCGCACCGCGCCGGGTTCCCGCCGTCGCGCATGGTGTTCCACGGCAACAACAAGTCGGAGCTCGAGCTGCGACTCGCGCTGACCCTGCCCGTCGGTCGGCTCGTGATCGACGGGTTCGACGAGCTCGACCGGGTCGAGGCGCTCGTGGCCGACGGGCTCCCGCGGCCGCGGGTGCTGCTCCGGGTCACACCGGGCATCGAGGCGCACACGCACGAGCACATCCTCACGGGAGCCGAAGACTCGAAGTTCGGGTTCTCGGTGTCGAACGGCGCGGCGCGTGAGGCCGCGCTCCGGGCGACGGCGAGCGCGGCCGTCGACCTCGTCGGGTTCCACTGCCACATCGGGTCGCAGATCCTCGTCCTCGACGCGTACACGCGGGCCGCGCAGGTGATGGCGGCCCTTGCGGCCGACGTGCGCGCCGCCACCGGTCAGCTCGTCGAGGAGCTCAACCTCGGCGGCGGTCTCGGCGTCGCCTACACCGAGTCCGACCTCCTCGGCCTGCCGTCGATCGCCGACTTCGCGGCGGTGGTGACCGACGCGCACGTCGCCGCCTGCGCGGCAGCGGGGCTCGACCCCGCGCCGCGGCTCACCGTCGAGGCCGGGCGTTCGATCGCGGCGCCGGCCGGCCTCACGCTCTACCGCGTGGGCACGGTCAAGGCGATCCCCGGCGTGCGCACCTATGTGGCGGTCGACGGCGGCATGAGCGACAACCCCCGCCCGATCACCTACGGCGCCCGGTACGAGGCGTTCCTGCCCGCGAGGGTCGCGAGCGAACGCCCGCTCACCGCCACCATCGCCGGCAAGCACTGCGAGCAGGGCGACCTCCTCGTGCGCGACGCCCAGCTGCCGGCCGACGTGGCAGTGGGCGACGTGCTCGCCACCCCGGTCACCGGGGCGTACGCCCACTCGATGGCCTCGAATTACAACCAGCTCCCACGGCCCGCGGTGGTGTTCGTGCGCGACGGGGAAGCCCGGGTGGTCGTGCGCCGGGAGACGTTCGACGATCTCCTCAGATTGGACGTGGAGTGAGGCGTCGCCCGGTGGGAGAATCGTCGTCTCATGGCTGACGAACGATCGGGCCGAACGGTGCG
>DASUMF010000446.1:0-11030 GCA_036277835.1 Acidimicrobiia bacterium | reverse complement strand
CGAGCACTTCGGCTACGCGCAGTCGCTGCTGCTGTTGCTCGACGAGGACGGCACCCGGCTCTACACGATCGCGAGCCACGGCTACGCGACCGAGGGTGTGGGATCGGAGGTACGCGTGGGCGAGGGCATCGTGGGGATGGCCGCGGCGCGCGCGGAGCCGATGCGCGTCGGGAACCTCGGGCAGATGCTCGCCTACGCACGCACCGTGCGCCGCTCGTACGAGGAACAGGGCGGCGACGCGCCGGGCCGCGAGATCCCGCTCCCCGGACTCGCCGACGCGGAGAGCCAGGTGGCGGTACCCGCGATGGTGCTCGGCCAGCTCGTCGCGGTGCTCGCGATCGAGAGCCCGCGCCGCATGTCGTTCGGTGCCGACGACGAAGCGCTGCTCACGGTGGTCGCGAACATGGTGGCGAGCGCGATCGAGATCGACTGGGCGCACGAGCGCGCCGCGGCCGACCACGAGGCGCCGGCTCGACGCGCCGCAGCGCCGGCCGCACCCACCCGCCACACCACGCGGGTGCGGTGGTTCGACGTGGACGGCAGCACGTTCCTCGACGGCGACTACCTCATCAAGGGCGTGGCGGGCCGAATCCTCTGGGTGCTGTTGCGCCACCACGTCGACGAGGGACGCACCGAGTTCACCAACAAGGAGGTGCGCCTCGACCCGTCGCTCGAGCTCCCCGAATTCCGCGACAACCTCGAGAGCCGCCTGATCCTGCTGAAGCGGCGCCTCGACGAGCGCGACGCGCCGATCCGCATCGAGAAGACGGGCCGCGGGCGGTTCCGCCTCCTCGTCGACACGCACCTCCAGCTCGAGCCGGTGGCCGCGTCGTGACCGGGCTCGCCGACACCGTGCAGCCGTGAGCACGGGAGCCGGTCCGGGGCGGCTGGCTCGTGCGGTCCCGATCCTCGACTGGTTGCCGCACTATCGACGCGCCGATCTCCGCGGCGACGCGGTCGCCGGGCTGACCGGCGCCGCGATCCTGGTGCCGCAGTCGATGGCGTACGCGACCATCGCCGGGCTCCCGCCGATCGTCGGCCTCTACGCGTCGGTCGTGCCGGTGCTCGTCTACGCCGTGCTCGGGAGCTCACCGCAACTGAGCGTCGGACCGCTCGCAACCATCTCGATCATCGCGGCGGTCGCGCTGGCGAAGCTCGCGCCGACGGGCAGCGCCGAGTACGTGGCGCTCGCCGCGTCGCTCGCGGTGCTCGTCGGCGGTGTCCACCTCGCGCTCGGCTGGGGACGGCTCGGCTTCCTGGTGCGCTTCCTCTCCGAGCCGGTGATGGGTGGCTTCATCGGAGCCGTCGGCGTGATCATCATCACCACGCAGCTCGGCCCGTTGTTCGGCTACTCGGTGCCGCTCGACGCCCTGCCGATCGAGACGGTGTGGGGGTGGATCGACCGCCTCGACCAGACGAGCGCGGCGACGCTGGCGGTGTCGGTGCCCACGCTCGTCGTGTTGCTGTTGCTCCGGCGCTACCGACGGTTCCCGACCGCGCTCGTCGCGATCGTGGGGTGGTCGCTCGCGGCGTACGCGTTCGATCTCGAGCGCCATGGCGTGGCGGTCGTCGGACACGTGCCGCAAGGCCTGGCCGGGCCACAGTGGCCGTCGTTCAGCTGGCACGAGGTGCGAGTGCTGCTCCCCGCTGCGCTGGCGATCACGTTCGTCGGCTTCGTGGAGTCGCTCGCGATCGAACGCGAGTACGCGCGCGAGCACGGCACACGCGTGGACGCGAACCACGAGCTGGTCGCCCTCGGGTCGGCCAACGTCGCGGCCGGGCTGTTCCAGGGCATGATCGTCACCGGCGCGGTCACCCGCTCGTCGATCGTCGATGCCGCCGGTGCGCGCACGCAGCTGTCCGGCGCGATCACGGCGCTCGTCGTCGCTCCGCTCCTCGTCTTCTGGACCGACGGGTTCTCCTACATCCCCGTGTGCGTCCTCGCCGTCATCGTGATCGTGGCGGTGATCGGCTTCGTGCACATCGGCGAGGCACAGCGGTTGTGGCGCGTGCAACGGACCGACTTCTGGCTCATGATCGGCGCGTTCGTGAGCACCGTCGGGCTCGGGGTCGAAGTCGGGGTGCTGCTCGCGGTGGCGGCGTCGATCGTGGTGGTGGTGTACCGCGCCACCAACCCGAGGGTGCCGGAGCTCGGGCGCCTGCCGGGAACGGACGCGCTGGTCGAGCTCGCTCGCCATCCGGAAGCCGAGCGATTCACTGCGACGGTGATCGTCCGGCCGGAATCACCGCTCTACTTCACCAACGCGGACACCGTCGACCGGCACCTGCGCGCCGCGCTCGAGCGCGACGGCACCGTCACCCTCGTGGTCGACATGAGCGGCGTCGACGAGCTCGACGCCACCGCCGATCACATGCTGCGCGAGGTGGTGGCCGCGTACCTCCCGCTCGACCGCCACATCTGGTTCGTGCACGTGCACGACGACGTACGTGACGTGATGGACGCGTCAGGCCTCGCCGCGCTCGTCGGCGACGACGCGTTCCTCGCCACCGACCACGACACCATCACCCGCCTCGAATCACCCTGACCCTCAGGGGCGAGCACCCCCACCGCGAACTGGCGTCAATTCGTCCGGATTATCGAGCTGAATTGACGCCAGTTGGGGGTCGAGGGCGAGATCGGGGAGGCGGAGGTCGACGCGGCGCAGGAGCTGGGCGTTGAGGGCGACGACGATGGTCGACAGGCTCATGAGCACCGCGCCGATCTCGGGCCCGAGGGTGATCCCCGCCCAGGCGAACGCGCCCGCGGCGAGCGGGATCGCGACGACGTTGTACCCGGCGCCCCACGCGAGGTTCTGCACCATCTTGCGGTAGGTCGCGCCGGAGAGGCGGATCACGCTGACCACCGCGCGCGGGTCGCTGCTGGCGAGCACGATCCCGGCCGACTCGATCGCGACATCGGTGCCTGCACCGATCGCGATGCCGACATCGGCGCGCGCCAACGCAGGCGCGTCGTTGACCCCGTCGCCCACCATCGCCACCGACAGCCCGCGCGCCTGGAGCTCGGCGACCTTCGCCGCCTTGTCCTCGGGCAGCACCTCGGCGAGCACGTCGTCGACGCCCACGTCACGCCCGACCGACTCCGCCACCTGGGTCGCGTCGCCCGTGATCATCACGACCCGCACACCCTGGGCGCGCAGGGCGGCGACCGCATCCCGCGCCTCGGGCCGGATCTCGTCCTCGAGCGCGAGCGCGCCGACGATGCGCGCGGGAACGTCGAGCGCGACGAGGTACAGCACCGCCGCGCCCCGATCACGCCATTCGGAGGTGCGCACGCGCAGGGCATCCGACTCTTCGAGCCCGTGTTCGCGCACCAGTGCAGGGCCGCCCACCGCGAGACGGCGGCCGTCGACGGTCGCCTCGACGCCCCGACCCGTGATCGATCGGAAGTCGGTCGCGCTCGGGATCGCGCCGTCGCGCCTGGCGGCCGCGACGATCGAGCGCGCCAGCGGGTGCTCGCTCTCGTGCTCGACGGCCCCCGCCCACCTGAGCACGTCGCCCTCCGGCAGCTCGTCGCCCGCCACCCCCGTGACGGCGTGGGCGCCCTTCGTGAGCGTGCCGGTCTTGTCGAAGAGCACCGCGTCGACGGTGCGCATCCGCTCCAACGCGAGCCGGTCCTTCACGAGGATGCCGTTCGCCGCTGCGATCGCGCTCGACAGCGAGATCACGAGCGGGATCGCGAGCCCGAGCGCGTGCGGGCACGCGATGACGAGCACGGTGACCGTGCGGACGACTGCGTCGTCGGTCTCGCCGGCGAGCGACCATGCGATGAAGGTGACGACGGCCGCGCCCGCGGCCACGTAGAACAACCACGCGGCGAAGCGGTCGGCCAACGCCTGCGCGCGGCTGCGCGACGCCTGCGCCTCCGCGACCAGGCGCTGGATCCCCGCCAGCGCGGTGTCGTCGCCGACCGCGCTGACGCGCACCCGGATGGAGGAGTCGGTGGCGACCGTTCCGGCCACCACCGCGTCGCCGACGGCTCGCGCGACGGGCCGAGACTCGCCGGTGATCATCGACTCGTCGATCTCGGCGGCGCCGTCGACGATCTCGCCGTCGGCCGGAACGCGCGCTCCCGGCCGGACGAGCACGAGGTCGCCCACGAGCAACGACGCGCTCGCCACCGTCGCGACCGCGCCATCGCTTGACACTCGCTCGGCGTCATCGGGCAGCAACGCGGCAAGCGCGGCCAGCGCCGACTGCGCCTGCCCGAGGGCCTTCATCTCCTGCCAGTGCCCGAGCAGCATGATCGTGATCAACGCCGCGAGCTCCCACCAGAACTCGAGGTCGAACCACCCGAGGCTGGTGGCCATCGACGCGGCGTACGCCACGGTGATCGCCATCGCGATCAGCAGCATCATCCCCGGTTGGCGCGCCTTGATCTCCGACCACCCACCCGACAGGAACACCCAGCCGGGCCAGAGGAAGATCACGGTGCCGAGCACCGGGCCCACGAGGTCGACGCCGGTGAAGTCGAGCTGGTAGCCGAACCAGTCCATCACCATCGGGCTGGTGATCACGACGGGCACGGTCAGCGCGAGGCTCCACCAGAACAGCCGCCGGAACATGGCGATGTGGTCGTGGTGGCCGTGCACGCTGGCACCATATACCCCTGAGGGGTATCGCACCGAGAAATCTCCGCCACGTTGTGTGGTCACCGACCACCCTGGGTATCACCGGCGGGCGGCCGACGACGGGCGATCCGGCGATGGACACGACCTACATTTCTCCTGTGCCGGGCGTAGCTGCTGTGCCGCGGGGCTACCACCACGAGGCGGTGCTCTACCGCGGTCACGACGACTTCCTCGACGGCACCCTCCAGTTCGTCCGCGACGGCTTCGAGGCCGGCGAGCCCACGCTGGTGGTGGTGAGTCGGGCGAAGATCCGCGCCCTGCGCGACGAGCTCGCGGGCGACGGCGAACGGCTCTACTTCGCCGACATGGACACCGTCGGGCGCAACCCCGCGTGCATCATCCCGGCCTGGACCCGCTTCGTCGACGAGCACCGCGCGTCGGGCACGCGGTTGCGCGGCGTGGGCGAGCCGGTGTGGCCGGAGCGTTCGGGCGCGGAGCTCTCCGAGTGCCAACTCCACGAGCGGCTGCTCAACATCGCGTTCGATCCCGCCACGCCGTTCTGGCTGCGCTGCCCGTACGACGCCGACCACCTCGACGACGACGTGCTCGCGCACGCGCGCGACGCGCACGACCTCGTGTACCGCGACGGCGTGGCCGAGCCAGGCAACTCGCACGCGGGCGCCGCGGAGATCAGCCTCGACGACCCGCTTCCCGCGCCGACCGCGCCCGTCGTCACGCACCACTTCGCGACCGACGACGAGATCGCGGCCTTGCGCGAGCTCGTCGCGGGTCGCGCGCTCGCAGCAGGACTGCCCGAGATCACGGTCACCGACCTCGTGCTCGCGGTGCACGAGGTCGCGACCAACTCGATCCGCTACGGCGGTGGGGCGGGGGAAGCGCGCATGTGGCGCGACGG
The DNA here is from genome assembly GCA_036277835.1 of Acidimicrobiia bacterium. Taxonomy (GTDB): domain Bacteria; phylum Actinomycetota; class Acidimicrobiia; order IMCC26256; family DASPTH01; genus DASUMF01. Next base: position 5,525 of record DASUMF010000446.1, on the reverse strand, counting down.
CGCGACGCTCGTGTGCGAGGTCCGCGATGGCGGCCACATCACCGATCCCCTCGTGGGTCGCCGCGCACCTCGCGCCGATGCGGTGGGCGGACGCGGCATCTGGATCGCGAACCACCTCGCCGACCTCGTGCAGGTCCGGTCGTCGCCGGCGGGCACCGTCGTGCGCGTGCACGTCCGCACTCCAGGCCCCGAGAGCCAAGGAACCGCCGATGCCGCTCACCGGTGAGTACGAGCCGAGCCCGTCGACCTGGGTCGCCGACCAGGTGCGCGACTACGAGGCGAGCGGCGGTACCGAGCACAACACGTTGCGCGACGTGCCGGTCGTCATCCTCACCACGCGCGGTCGCCGCAGCGGGAAGTTGCGGAAGTCGGCGCTCATGCGTGTCGAGCACGACGGGGTGTACGCGGTCGTCGCCTCGATGGGCGGTGCGCCCGCGCACCCGGTCTGGTACCTCAACCTCGTCGACGATCCCGAGGTGATGCTGCAGGACGGACCGACCGTGTTCGACGCCCGCGCGCGCACCGCCACACCGGAGGAGAAGGCCGAGTGGTGGCCGCGCGCCACCGCCGTCTGGCCCGACTACGACGACTACCAGACCCGCACGGAGCGCGACATCCCGGTCGTGATCGTCGAGCGCGTCAGCTGATCAGCCGCCGGGCGAGGAGACCGCCGACCAGGCGCCAGCCGAACGTGGTCAACGCGAGGAACGTCAGCGCGATCAGCGCGAACACGCTGAGGTAGGGGTGACCGGTGAACGTGCCGCGCAGCAATTGCGTGAGCACGACGCCACCCACGCACGTGATGGCGAGCGCCGACCAGACGCCCGCGGTGCGCGAGTAGAGACGGGTCATGAGCGCGAGTACGAAGAACCCGACGCACAACGGCCACATGACGCGCACGAACCAGGCGAGACCTTCGTGGAGCTCGTCGTGGCTCCACCCGCCGACCAACACGAACGCGGTGATGCACGCCAGGTCGATGGCCGGTGCGAAGCGAACGCGAGGTGGCGACGGCATCGCGCCAGTGTGCCCGGTCGCGCTCAGCCGGCCGCCATCGGCGCACCGACGTGTCGGCGCGCGAGGGTGGGCGCCATGGCTGCGCATCGACACGACCACGACGCGGGTGGCGACGACGCGCTGCTCGCCGCGAAGGCGCGGCTGCGCGCCGACGTGTGGTCGGAGCTCGACGTGCCGGGAGTCGCCCGCTTCCCCAAGCCCGCGAACCGCATCCCCAACTTCGTCGGCGCCGAAGCCGCGGCCCGCAGGCTCGCCGACACCGACGAGTGGGCGGCGGCGACGACGCTGAAGGCGAACCCCGACTCACCGCAGTGGCCGGTACGCCAACGGGCGCTGGTCGACGGGAAGCTGCTGTACATGGCCGTGCCCCGTCTCGCCGAGCACGACCCCTTCTTCCTCATCGATCCGGCCGAGCTCGTCGACAGCGCGCGCGCCGCGAGCTCCATCAAGGGAGCGTCGCGCAGCGCGCGCACCGTCGACGTCGACGAGCTCGAGCCGGTCGACCTCGTCGTCACGGGCTGCGTCGCCGTCGACGCGAGCGGGGCGCGTCTCGGCAAAGGGGGCGGCTTCAGCGATCTCGAGCTCGCGGTCGCGGCCGAAGCGGGCCTGGTCGACGCCCACACGGTCGTGGTCACGACGGTGCACGAGCTGCAGGTGCTCGACCCCGGCACCATCCCCACCACCGCGCACGACATCCACGTCGACGTCGTCGTGACGCCCGATCGCGTCGTGCGCTGCCCCCGACCTGCGTCGTGGGCACTCCCCCGTCTCGCATGGGACGAGCTCACCGACGCCAAGATCGCGGCGATCCCCCTGCTGCAGCGGCGCCGTCCGTGATCCAAGCGCTGATCCTGAGCTTCGCGGTGATCTTCGTCGCGGAGCTCGGCGACAAGAGCCAGCTCATGGCACTCACCTTCGCGGCGCGCTATCCGGCGATCCCGATCCTGATCGGCATCACGATCGCGACGGCCGTCGTGCACGCCATGTCGGTGTTGCTCGGCGCGGTCGTCGCGGTGAGCCTGCCGACCGACGCGATCAACATCGCCGCCGGGGTCGCGTTCCTGGGGTTCGCGGTGTGGACCATGCGAGGCGACTCGCTCGACGACGAGGAGGAGGCGAAGGCGGCACGCGCCGAGCGCGGGAACCGCTCCGCCATCATCGCGGCGAGCGGCGCGTTCTTCCTCGCCGAGCTCGGCGACAAGACGATGCTCGCCACCATCACCCTCGCCACGACGCACGGGCTGTTCGGCACGTGGCTCGGATCGACGCTCGGCATGGTGGCGGCCGACGCGCTCGCGATCCTCGTCGGGCGCCTCCTCGGCACCCGCCTCCCGGAGCGCACGATCCAGATCGGCGCGACGGTGCTGTTCGTGCTCTTCGGCGTCGCGCTGATCCTCGAAGGCCTCGGCGCCACCCCCTTCTGACCCCCACGACAGCAAACTGGCGTCAATTCGGCTGGATTATCCAGCTCTTTTGACGCCAGTTCGTTAGATTGGCGGGTGAAGGGGAGTATCCCGCGTCACCGCTGTCGTCATCACGGCCATCGGCCCGGCAGCGGTGCCCCGCTCCGGGGTGGGAGAGACCTTCGGCTGGTCACATCCACCGCCGGAGGACACCCAGATGCACCCGCTGCTCTCGACCACCACCGCGCAGTTCGCGCAGCTCGACGTCGGCATCTGGGCCTGGGTCGGCCTGCTCGCGCTCATCGGCGTGCTGCTCGGTGCCGACCTGCTCCTGCATCGCGACAACCACGAGCCGACCACGAAGCGGGCCGTCGTCGAGTCGACGGTGTGGATCGCGTGCGGCATCGGGTTCGCGTTCGTGGTGCTCGCGCTGTGGGGCGGCCAGGCGTTCGGCGAGTACCTCAGCGGCTACGTGATCGAGAAGTCGCTCAGCGTCGACAACGTGTTCGTGTGGGCGGTGATCTTCTCGTCGTTCGCGATCCCCCCGCGCTACCAGCACCGGGTGCTCTTCTGGGGCATCTTCGGCGCGCTGGCGCTGCGCGGCGTGTTCATCGTCGCCGGCACCGCGCTCATCGAGCAGTTCTGGTGGTTGCTGCTCGTGTTCGGCGCGGTCCTGATCGTGTCGGGCATCAAGGTCGTGCGGCACCGCGACGACGAGGGCGCCCACGGTCACGACCGTGCCGTGGAGCTGCTCGGCCGGTTCCTCCCGGTCCGCAGCGAGCTCGCGGGCCAGCACTTCGTGGTCCGTGAGCTCGGCAAGTGGGTGGCGACGCCGTTGCTCGCGGCGCTCGTGGTGGTGGAGATCACCGACGTGATCTTCGCGGTCGACAGCGTGCCCGCAATCCTCGCCGTGTCGCGCGAGCCGTTCATCGTGTTCGCGTCGAACGCGTTCGCGATCCTCGGCCTGCGCGCCCTCTACTTCCTCCTCGGTGGCGCGCGGGAGCGCTTCCACTACCTGTCGCACGCGCTCGGCGCGATCCTCGTGTTCGTCGGGATCAAGATGGCGGTGTCGCACTGGTGGCACCTCCCCACCGTCGCGTCGCTCGCCGTCATCGTGGCGATCCTGGCCGCGGCCATCGTGTTCAGCGTGCGGCGCGCGCCACGACCACCTCAGCCGGAGCGGATCACGGAGTCGTCATGAGCGACCGCATCGCAGCCGCGAGGTCGACCGACCACGCGACGGGGTCCTCCAGCGGCCACCCCATGTCGGGGAGGTCGAAGTGCTCGATGCTGAGCAGGCCCGCGTACCCGAGCTCGTCGAGCCGGGCGAGCACCGCGACGAAGTCGACGGTGCCGCTCGGGTCGTCGACATGGAGCTGCGCGTTGCCGGGGCGGCCCTGACGGAGCTGGATGTGACCGGCGAGATCGAGCAGCTCCACCGGGTCACCACCCCAGTCGGCGACGTGACCGGTGTCGATCATGAGCCGCAACCCGGGCACCTCGTCGCAGATGGCGCGCGCCTTCTCGTTCGAGTTGACGACCGAGCGCGCCGCGGGCTCGAGCAGCGCGCCCGGTGCCGCCCGGAACACGTCGACGGTGTGCTCCCACGTGCGGCGGGCCAGCGACATCGAGAATTGCGGCACGGGTCGTGGCGCGATCGCGCATCCCACCGGCAGCGCCAGCGTCGCGGGATCGACGTCGATCCCGGTGTCGACGAACTCGAAGCCGAGTGCACGGGCACGCTCCGACGCGAGCGCCGGCGGATCGGGCTGGAAGGCGATGGTGACGATGCCGAGCGGGTAGCGCACCCGCGCAGCATGCCAGAGTGTGCGATGGCCGACGCGACCGATCTGTTCGAGCGCCGCAACCGGGCCCGGATCGTGGCCGTCGTGGTGATCGCGGCAGCCAACTACGTGCTGGCCGTCGCACTGGCAGCGGTGTCGGTCACACTCGCCATCGTGTTCCTCGCCATCATCCGGTTCGAGATCGTTCCCGACAGCATGGAGACGCTCGCGCTGTTCGGCTACGGGATCGGAGCCATCGCGGCGGTCGCGTTCGTCATCGGCACCCTCACCGCCTTGGTGCGCATCCCGTTCGCGCGTCGCAACCTCGAGGCCCGGGTGCTCACCGAGACCGGTGCGTCGGTCGTCGCCGACGACTCACACCGCGAGCTGCGCAACCTCCTCGCAGGGCTGGCGATCGCGGCGGGGATCCCCGAGCCGCGGTTCGCGGTGATCAGCGATCCGGCACCGAACTCCTTCGGGGTCGGCACGCGTCCGGAGACCGCGATCGTCGGGGTGACCACCGGCCTCTCCGACCAGCTCAGTCGCGACGAGCTCGAGGCGGTGCTCGCCTACGAGGTCAGCCGCATCCGCAGCTGGGACGTCGCGCTCTCGAGTTGGACGGTCGCACTCACCGGCGGCGCGCTCACCGCGCTCGACAGCGACGGCGGAACCCTCTCGAACGTGATCGGCTGGGTGCCGCGCCACGTCGCGGAGTGGTTGCAGGTGTGGGCGTTGCGCGACCAGGGGCACGAGCGCGACCGGGCCGCGGTGCGCTTCACCCGCAACCCCGGCTCGCTCGTGCGAGCGCTGGAGAAGCTCGACGCCGATCCGCGGCAGATCGGCAAGGTGAGCCGCTCGACTGCGCCGCTGTGGATCGAGTTCCCGCCCAAGGTGCTGCAAGATCGGTCGACCCGCGCCACGCGTCGCCTCGCGGCGTCGCTCCTGCTCGACGAGCGCATCGCCGACCTGCGCGAGCTGGCCCACGCCGGGCCCTGACCTCAGTCGCTGGCGAGGCGCTGCAGCAGCTCGAACAGCGCGGGGTCGGCCTCGGGCCCGTAGGCCGAGACGATCACGCCGCGCGTCCCGCACGACGGGCACTCGACGCCGAGCACGATCGCCTCGTCGGCAGGATCGCTCGCGCCCTCGAAGCGGTAGGTGTGGGTGATCACGACCCGTTCCGGCGCGTGGCGGGTGCCGCAGGCCGAGCACTGCACGCCACCGTCGTCGAGGCGGAGGTCGTCGGTGTAGCCGAGTCCCTCCAGGATGCGCACGGCATCGAGCACGGTCTCGGCAGCGTCCACACGCGGAGCCTACGACGCCG
>DASUMF010000445.1:0-4541 GCA_036277835.1 Acidimicrobiia bacterium | reverse complement strand
CCCGCTCACGGGTCCCGCGACGGTCGCGGGTGTCCCCATCCCCGACACGCTGCTCGAACAGCTCCGCGCCAACGTCACCGTCGAACCCGTCCTCGTCGATGCCCACGGCGCACCCGTCATGGTGGGTCGTCGGTGCTCGGCGATCTCACCCAAGATCTCACGCTCCGTGCGCCTCCGCGACGGACACTGCCGCTGCGGCAACTGCGACATCCGCCACGGCCTCGAGATCCACCACCTCGTCCCCCGCTCCTGGGGCGGCACCGACGACATCTCCAACCTCGTCGCCGTCTTCGCCGCCCACCACCGAGAGCTCATCCCCCACGGACCCTGGGCCCTCGTCGGCAACCCCAACCAACCCGACGGCCTCCGCAGAATCCGCTACGACACCCTCACCGACCACGAAGCAACCCAACACGGCCTCCCACCCCCCGCCCGAAGATCGACCGGGTGACACGACGCGCCGACAGCACCGCAGCACCCGACCCCAAGCGAACAGCAGAGCGTGAGCCCGAGGCGCAACCCCAGCCGTGGTGGCGCACGCTCGCAAGCACCTTGACAACTCGGCCCCAGCGGCGGCCGTGAAGTGGCGCGCGTCAGTGCGTGCTGCGGTGACGCAGGGCGGCCTTCGCCAGCACCTCGAGTGTGCCGCGCGCTGTGGCCTCCCAGGTGAACTGGCGCGCGTGCGCGAGTGCCGCGGTCGACATGCGCGCGCGCCGGTCGTCGTCGGTGAGGATGAGGTCGAGCGCGGCGGCGAGCTCCGCACGTGACTCGCCGAAGAAACCGGTCTCGCCGTCGACGACCGCGTCGATGAATCCGGGCACCCGCGTGACGACCGCGGGTGTGCCGCACGCTGCGGCCTCGGTGATGATCATCCCCCAGCCCTCGCGCGACGAGGTCATGCCGAGCACCCACGCCTCGCGGTACAGGTCGACCTTGGCGGCCTCGTCGACGCGGCCCGGCAGCGAGATCCAGTCGTCGGCGTCGGCGGCGTGGACCTGGGCTTCGAGCTCTTCGCGGCAGTACCCCTCCCCCGCGATCACGGCCCGCAGCTCGGGGTGGCGGGGTTTGATCGCCACGAGCGCCTCGATCAGGAGGTCGAAGCGCTTCACGGGCACGAGCCGGCCGACCGCGACCACCAGCGGTGTCGGCGACTTCGTGCCGCCCGGCGTGTAGTGCGCATCGACACCCGGGGGGACCACGGTGATGCGCTCGTTCGAGAACTTGAGATCGTGCACGAGCTCGCGGCGACTCGACTCCGACAGCGTGACGATGTCGGTGTGGCGGTAGATCGGCGGCGCGAGGCGCGACTCCACGAAGTTCCCGAACGTGGCCATCCTCGGCGGGAGCGACATCTTCCACATCTCGGCGTGCACGTGGTGCAGCCACGTGACGCTCGGGGTGCGCGACCACACCGGCGAGAAGAACGGCATGCCGTTCCAGATCTCGACCAGGCCGTCGCGCCCGCCGTGCCAGCCCATCATCTCGCTGAGGATCGCCCGCGGGAACACCATGTAGCGCCCGGCCTTGCGGATCACCCGGTACCCGTCGCGGTAGGTGATCACCGGGCGGTTCGCGGCGTACGACGTGCGCATCGTCACCTGGAGGCCGGCTTCCGTCCAGAGGGCGGCGATGTTCGACGCGTGCACCTCGGAGCCGCCGGCCTCGGGGTCGTCGAGGTCGCGCCAGGCGAGGATGCTCACCCGTTCGAGCCCCGCCTCGGCCGCGATGTCGCCCAGCTTGGCGATCTCGATGTCGTGCTCGGGACGCGACCCGCTCACCGTCGAACGCGAGCTCTCCGCCGCGCGTGCGGACCGGGTGGACCGTCGGGACCGGAACATGATGGGAGGACGATACGACGCGCGCTGGTCACGCGGGCGCGTCGGCGACCTCTTCGTGGTACTCCTCCTCGACGTTCACCGACCACACGTCGTGGTGGGCGCCGAAGATGTTCTCGACCGACAGCATCGCGGTGTACATCGAGTGGTCCTGGTTGTTGTAGCGGTGCATGCCGTTGCGGCCGACCGGATACACGTTGGGCGTGTTCGCCTCGAGCCACTTGCGCAGCACCTCGACGTTGGCCTTGTACTGCGCGTCGTAGAAGGGATACGCCTTCGGCGTGCGCACCACGTAGCCCGCCTCGACCTTCGACGCGACGAGGAGGCCCAGCTGGTCCATCTCCCTGGTCGCGGTCGCGACGAGCTCCTCGTCGGTCTTGTTCCACCACTCGTCGCCTTCGTTCACGAAGATCTCGACGCCGAGGCAGGTGCGACCGTCCTTCACGAGGTACGGCGACCAGCGCCCGAAGTTCTGCACGCGGCCGGCCTTCACGCTGGTGTCGTTGAGGTAGATCCAGTTGTCGGGGAAGCTGAACTCCTCCGGCACCACGAGGCCGACGGTGATGTGCGCGCGGTAGCGCAGGCTGGTGGCCGCGAGCTTCACGTCGTCGGGCACCGGCGGGTCCATCGCCTCGAGCAACGCGCTGATCGGCATCGAGGAGATCACCTCGGTGCACTCGTAGCGGTTGGTGGTGCCGTTGCCCTCGGTGACCACTGCCGTGGCCTTGCCGTCGGCGTGCTCGACCTTCACCACCTTCGACTCGAACACGACCTTCGAGCCCTTGGCCTCGACCAGCTCGGTGGCCTTCTCCCACATCTGGCCCGGGCCGTACTTCGGGTAGTTGAACTCCTCGATGAGGCTGGTGATCTGCTTGCCCTTGGCGCGCCGAGCCTTGACCGCCTTCGGCGTGAGCGCGTCGACCACCGCTCGCCAGATCGAGAGGTCCTTGATGCGCTGCGCGCCCCAGTCGGCCTGGATCTCGCTGCAGGGCACGCCCCACACCGTCTCGCTCTGGCCCTTGAAGAAGTGCTCGTAGAGGCGCCAGCCGAAGCGCGACGCGACGAACCCTTCGAGAGTGCTCTGGTCCTTCGGCGGCTTCACGCGCACCCAGAGGTACGACCCCATGCAGCGCACGGCCTCGACCGGGCCGAGGTTCGTGAGCGCGTTCTTGGCGTTGATCGGGTAGTCGTAGAACTTGCCCCGGTAGTAGATGCGGCTCATGCGCGGCCGGCGCAGGAACTCGTCCTTGCCGAGGATCTCGAACCAGAGGTCGTTCACCGGCTTGACCTTGGTGAAGAAGCGGTGGCCGCCGATGTCGAAGCGCCAGCCGTCGCGCACCGCGGTCTTGCTGATGCCGCCGACGACGTCGTCGGCTTCGAGGATGGTGGGCGCGACGCCGTGCTTCGTGAGCATGTAGGCGGCGGTGAGGCCGGCGGGCCCGGCGCCGATGACGACGACCTCGGGCGCGGGCGCGGAACTGGTGGACGTGTCGGTCACAGGGAAGACGCTCCGTTGCGTGTCGGTGACTCGGTCGGCCGGCGCGGTGCCGTCACATGGCGGGCATGTGACGGGCGACCCGGATCGGCGTGCGCAGATTCTACGGCGTCCACTGGGTTTTCGGCGGTCTCGTGGCGCTCGGGCGCCGTGGCTCAGGCCCGGTCGAACCTCGTGACCACCTCGGTGTGGTGCGTGTGGGGGAAGAGGTCGACGACCACGGCCTCCCGGGGCTGGTAGCCCTGCCCGACGAGCAGGCCGGTGTCACGGCCCGCGGCCCCGGGATCGCAGCTCACCAGCACGATGCTCGCGGCGCCGGTGGCGGCGACTGACGCGACGCCGGCGCGGCCGAGACCTGCCCGGGACGGGTCGGCCACCACGAGATCGGCCCGGGGGGCGCGGAACCGCTCGACGGTGGAGGCGTGCACCCGGGCGTCGAGGTCGGCCAGGTTCGTCTTGGCGTCGGCGACCGACGAGCGGCTGCGCTCCACCGCGACCGCCCGCCACCCCGGCCGGCGCTGCAGCAGGCTGCCGGCGAACAGACCGACGCCGCAGTACGCGTCGAGCAACGTGGGTGGGTGATCGGCATCGGTCGGGGTGCGGTCGAGGATCGGGCGCGCCAGTTCCGTGACCACGTCGACCAGAGCCGCCGCGCCGTCGGGCCGGGTCTGGAAGAACGACGCCGCCGAGATCCGCCAACGGCGACCGGCGACCACCTCGTGGATCCATGCCCGCTTGCCTGCCGCGAGCTCGTCGGCGCCGACCACGAGCACGTCGTCGGGAAGCCGCACGCCGTCGGTGTTCGGCGTGACCAGCGCGAGCCGCTCCCCCGTGCCCGCGCCGACGCGCAACGTGACCTCCGTTGCGCCGCCGAACGAGCCGTCGGCCACCAGCTCGTCGAGCAACGGGTGCGCGACCGCGCAGTGGTCGAGCTCGACCACGTCGTTGGTCGCGGCGCGGTGCAGTCCGGCGCGACCGTCGCGGACGGCGAGGCGCAACGTGGTGCGGAACGCCCATGGATCGAGCGGAGGTCCGGCGCGCACCACCGGTTCGGACCACCTCCCGATGCGGCGCAACGCGTCGGCGACGAGCTCGAGCTTCGCCTGCACCTGCGCCTCGTGGGCGAGCGCGGGGAGGTCGCAGCCACCGCAGCCGTCGGCCACGTGCGGGCACGACGGCACGATCCGATCGGGCGACGGCTCGATTACGCG
>DASUMF010000444.1:0-4579 GCA_036277835.1 Acidimicrobiia bacterium | reverse complement strand
GCAGGTCGTGAACGAGCAGTTCGTGATGGTCGACGCCCTCTCGTGGGTCGCGCTCGGCGCGGTGGTCGCGGGTGGTGTGCTGCTCGTGCGACGAGACGCGCAGCTGGGCAGGCTCTGGCTCGCGCTGGGCGCGGTGCCGTTCGCGACCGCAGCCGTGATCGGCGCGTTCTCCGCCTTTCTGCTGCCGCGGACGCTCACCCTCGCTTCCTGGGCGCCGGTCGTGGCGGTTGCGTTCCTCCTCGAGGCGGCGAGACGGCGGTGGGACGCGCGCGGCGTCGCGATCGCAGTGCTCGTCCCCGCGCTGGTGCTCTTGGCGTCGGTCTCGTTCCTCGGCCTGAAGCACTGGGACTACGACATGTCGATCAACGAGCTGCAGCGCGTCGCGCAGCCCGGTGATCTCGTCGCGGTACGTCCCGCGCGGTATGGAATCCTCGCGGACTGGCGCTTCGACGTGCGCGGCCCTCGACCGACGCGGGAAGTCGCGTTCGACGAGATTCGCGACACCGACGTGCGGCTGGTCCTCGGCGCGCCGTCGACCGGGCGCCTCTGGATGCTCACGACCGTCGACAGCCCGACGAGGTTCGAGCGGTACCGATCGTGCGCTGAACCGTGGACCGATGGCGTGACCACGGTGCTCTGCCTGACCAGGAAGCGGTGACGGCCGGGCGAAGTCCGACCACCACCGAACATCCGTTCGCTTCAGATCCACGAGCGGTAGAATCATCGGTCTGTGGCCGACATCATCACGATCCGCGGCGCCCGCGAGCACAACCTCCGAAACGTCGATCTGGAGCTCCCTCGCGACCAGCTGATCGTGTTCACGGGCCTGTCGGGCTCCGGGAAGTCTTCGCTCGCGTTCGACACGATCTACGCCGAGGGGCAACGACGCTACGTCGAGTCGCTCTCGGCCTACGCGCGTCAGTTCCTCGGCCAGATGGACAAGCCCGACGTCGACTTCATCGAGGGGCTGTCGCCGGCGATCTCGATCGACCAGAAGTCGGCGTCGCGCAACCCGCGCTCGACCGTCGGCACCATCACTGAGATCTACGACTACCTCCGGCTCCTGTACGCGCGCATCGGGGTTCCGCACTGCCCGAACTGCGGGCGCGTGATCACGCGCCAGACCCCGCAGCAGATCGTCGACCGCGTGCTGCAACTCGAGGAGGGCGTCCGCTTCCAGGTGCTCGCGCCCGTGGTGCGCGGCCGCAAGGGTGAGTACGAGGGGCTGCTCAGGGAGCTCGCGCAGCAGGGCTACACGCGGGCACGAGTCGACGGCGAGCTGGTGGAGCTGGCCGAGCTCGCCTCGGGCGCCGACCGCCTGGCGCGCTACGAGAACCACACCATCGAAGTGGTGGTCGACCGTCTCGTGCGCCGCACCGGGATCGAGCGCCGCCTCACCGACTCGCTCGAGACCGCGCTGCGGCTGGCCGAGGGCGTGGCTGAGGTGGAGATCGTGCCGCGCGACGACGCGGGTGGCGATGCCGAGCCCGAGACGCTGACGTTCTCGGAGCACCTCGCGTGCACGCACTGCGGTCTGTCGTTCGACGAGCTCGCGCCGCGCAACTTCTCGTTCAACTCTCCCTACGGCGCGTGCGAGCGTTGCGACGGTCTGGGCACCCGCTTCGAGGTCGACCCGGAGCTCATCGTGCCGAACGACGACCTGTCGTTGCGCGAAGGTGCGATCGCGCCGTGGGCCGGCTTCCGCAGCCACTACTTCGAGCGGGTGCTCGACTCGCTGGCCGATCAGTACGACTTCTCGCTCGACACCCCCTGGAAGAAGCTCAAGAAGAAGGCCAAGCAGGCGGTGCTGTACGGCGGAGGAACCGCAGAGCTGAAGGTGTCGTACCGGAATCGGTATGGACGGCAGCGGTCGTACACGACCAAGTTCGAAGGCGTCGTGAGCTGGCTCGAGCGGCGCCACACGGAGTCCGACAGCGACCGGGCCCGAGAGCAGATCGAGGGGTACATGCGCGAGGTGCCGTGCCCCGCGTGTGGAGGCGCGCGCCTGCGTCCCGCGTCGCTCGCGGTCACCATCGGCGACAAGAACATCTACGACGTCGGCGAGATGTCGATCCGGACGGCGAGTGGCTTCCTCGGCAGCCTCGATCTCTCCGAACGCGACAAGATGATCGCCGAGCGCGTCGAGAAGGAGGTCAACGAGCGCCTGCGGTTCCTGCTCGACGTCGGCCTCGACTACCTCACGCTCAACCGCTCGTCGGCGACGTTGGCGGGTGGTGAGGCACAGCGGATTCGGCTCGCGTCGCAGATCGGCAGCGGACTGGTGGGCGTGCTCTACGTGCTCGACGAGCCGTCGATCGGCCTGCACCAGCGCGACAACCAGCGGCTGATCGACACGCTGCTCCGGTTGCGGGACCTCGGCAACACGGTGATCGTCGTCGAGCACGACGAGGAGACGATCCGGGTCGCCGACCACGTCGTCGACATCGGTCCCGGTGCCGGTGAGCACGGCGGCGAGGTCGTCGTCGCAGGTTCGTTGAAGAAGATGCTCGCGTCGAAGGCTTCGATCACGGGCCAGTACCTCTCCGGGAAGCGCAAGATCGACGTGCCCGAGATGCGCCGCCAGCCGGGCGAGAACTGGATCGTCGTGCGCGACGCGCACGAGCACAACCTCCAGCACATCGACGTGGAGTTCCCGCTCGGATGCTTCGTGGCGGTCACGGGCGTGAGCGGCAGTGGCAAGAGCACGCTCGTGAGCGACATCCTCCACCCCGCGCTGATGCAGAAGATCTACCGGTCACGCGACGTTCCCGGTCGGCACAAGTCGATCGAGGGCGTCGAGCACATCGACAAGGTCATCAACATCGACCAGTCGCCCATCGGGCGCACGCCGCGCTCGAACCCGGCCACCTACACCGGCATGTTCGACAAGATCCGCAACCTGTTCGCGTCGACGCAGGAAGCCAAGGTGCGGGGCTACCTGCCCGGGCGGTTCTCGTTCAACGTGAAGGGCGGGCGTTGCGAGGCGTGTGCCGGCGACGGCACGATCAAGATCGAGATGCACTTCCTCCCCGACGTGTACGTGCCGTGTGAGGTGTGCAAGGGCGCGCGCTACAACCGCGACACGCTCGACGTCACCTTCAAGAACAAGAACATCGCCGAGGTGCTTGATCTCTCGATCGAGGAAGCGCTCGAGTTCTTCGCCAATCAGCCGACCATCGCGCGGCATCTGCAGACGCTCGTCGACGTCGGGCTCGGCTACGTGCGGCTCGGTCAGCCCGCGCCGACCCTCTCGGGCGGCGAGGCGCAGCGGGTGAAGCTCTCGGCCGAGCTCGGGAAGCGCTCGACCGGTCGCACGATGTACATCCTCGACGAGCCCACCACCGGTCTCCACTTCGAAGACGTCCGGCGTCTCCTCGGTGTGCTGCAGCGCCTCGTCGACGCCGGCAACACCGTGCTGGTGATCGAGCACAACCTCGACGTCGTGAAGTCGGCCGACTGGATCGTCGACCTCGGCCCTGAGGGCGGCGACGGCGGCGGCAAGGTGATCGTCGAAGGAACTCCCGAGCACGTGGCCAAGACCCGCGACAGCCACACCGGCCGCTTCCTCGCCCCGCTGCTCGGCGTCACCCCGTAGCTGCGCGACCGGCCGGCTCACTGACAGTGGTGGAGAGCAAGGGTGCGAGGCCACGCGTGCCGGCGCGTGCGTCGGCACCGCCCCGTTGCACGGCACGCTGACGCAAGCCCCCGAGGGTCGCGACGAACGCGCTCACGAACATCGGCAGGAGGTTGCGGGTGAAGCCGGCGTGCACCCACACCTCTTCGCTGAACGTCGTCGCGAACAGCGCGTAGGCGATGCTCACCCAGGTCAACACATCGCGTGGCGCGTACCGCAACGCGCACACGCACACGCCGACCGCGACGACCACACCGACGACGAGACCTGGAGACAGCGCGTTGGCGAAGCTCTCCATGAGACCGACGAACGGCAACGAGGTGCGTGCCTCCGAACCGCCGCCGACCGGCCAGGAGCCGAGACGGATCCGGAGGATGGTGTCCCACGCCAGCACGGCGAGGAACGGCCACCCGAACGGGAGGAGTTGTCGGAAGCGTCGTCCGAGACCTCCGTCGGCGTGCACGAGCTCGAAGAGCGCGACCGCGGCGATGCTGAGCAGCATCGTCTCGCGGGTGAGCGCCGACGCTGCGAAGAGTGCGATCGCAGTTGCGCCATGCCCGCGGGACCAGCGCAGCAGGCCGGCTCCGAACAACGCGAAGGCGAAGAGCTCGGGCGTGAGCGTGATGATCGACTCGTACCCGATCGCGAGCAGGAGCAGTGCCCACCATGGGCTTGCGGAACGGGCCTCGAGGAGCCGCGCACACACGGCGCACGCGAGCCCGGCCGCCAGCACGGCGAGCGCGGCGAGCGCCCAGCCGACGACGTCTGGCCTGCCGAGCGAGCCCGCCCACGCGAGATAGCCCCAGAGCGGGCGTTGCGCCCGGTAGGCGTACTCGCCATGCTCGACGATCACGTCCGGGCGAGCGAGTGTGGGGTCCTGGGCGAGCGCGGCGAACGCCTGACCGTCACCGGTCACGAGCAGTGCCTCGATCTGGTTGCGGTGAC
>DASUMF010000443.1:0-3323 GCA_036277835.1 Acidimicrobiia bacterium | reverse complement strand
CGTGAGGTGACGCGCGCACGCGTAGGTCGCGACGGTGACGAGGACGCCCGCCGCGACCAAGAGCACGCGCGGCGCATCGAGCGAGCGCAACCCGAGGAGATCGCCGGCGAACACGAGGGGGGGGAAGAGCGGGCCCTGGCTCGAGAAGACGTCGCGGAACGGGAGCTCACCGGCGCGCATGGCGAGCGCCGACGACGCGAACACGCCGTCGTCGAAGACGAGAGCGCGGGGCGCGAAGAACATCGGCAGTCGCAGCAGCAGCGCGGCGACGCCGAGCACGAACGCGTCGATGCGCCATCGACGCCGGTCGGCGGCCGCGGCCGCGCGCTGCTGCCCGGGAGTGAGGAGCGGGGTGCCGGTCGTGCCGCGTGGCTCGGCCTTCGGGACGCGGGCGCCCGGCGTGTCGGAGCTCGAACCCGACGCCGAGGACATCGACCGCACGGTACCCCTGCGCGGTGCGCACGTACGCGTTCGCGCGGCGCAGGGCTGCTACCGTCGACGGGACCGAAGGGACTTGCATTGGCGAAGCACATCTTCGTGACGGGTGGGGTCGTCTCCGGGCTCGGCAAGGGCCTCACCTCCTCGTCACTGGGCCGACTGCTGAAGTCCCGGGGGCTCCGGGTCACGATGCAGAAGCTCGACCCGTACATCAACGTCGACCCCGGGACGATGAACCCCTTCCAGCACGGGGAGGTCTTCGTCACCGACGACGGCGGTGAGACCGACCTCGACCTCGGCCACTACGAGCGCTTCGTCGACGTCGCGCTCACCCGCCGGTCGAACGCCACCACCGGGTCGATCTACCAGAACGTGCTCGCCCGCGAGCGCCGCGGCGACTACCTCGGCTCCGACGTCAAGGTGATCCCGCACATCACCGACGCGATCAAGGAGCGCATCCTGGCGCTGGCCGCCGACGACGACGTCGACGTCGTGCTCACCGAGATCGGTGGCACCGTCGGCGACATCGAGATCCTCCCGTTCCTCGAGGCGATCCGGCAGTTCCGCAAGGACGTCGGACGCGAGAACGTGTTCTACGTGCACGTCACCCTCGTGCCGTTCATCGGCCCGTCGAGCGAGCAGAAGACCAAGCCCACCCAGCACTCGGTCACCGAGCTGCGGGGCCGGGGCATCCAGCCCGACGCGATCGTGTGCCGCTCCGACCGGCCGATCCCGAACGCGCTGAAGGAGAAGATCTCCCAGCTGTGCGACGTGCCCGAAGAGGGCATCGTCTCGTGCGTCGACGCCCCCACGCTCTACGAGGTCCCGCTCGTGCTGCGCGAGGAAGGCCTCGACTCGTACGTGTGCCGGGTGCTCAAGCTCACCGAGCACGAACCCGACCTCACCGACTGGGAGGCCCTCGTGGCCCGGGTCGACGCCGCGCGCGAGCCGGTGCGCATCGGCCTGGTCGGCAAGTACATCAACCTCCCCGACGCGTACCTGTCGGTGGCCGAGGCGCTCAAGCACGGCGGCTTCTCGTGCGGTGCGCAGGTCGACATCGACTGGATCGCGAGCGTCGACGCCGAAGGCCTGCTCGCGGAGGGCCGCCTCGCCGACCTCGACGGCATCGTGGTGCCCGGCGGGTTCGGGGCCCGCGGCGTGGAAGGCAAGATCGCTGCAGCCGGCTACGCCCGCGAGCACGGCGTGCCGTTCCTCGGGCTGTGCCTCGGCCTGCAGAGCGCGGTGATCGAGTTCGCGCGTGACGAGTGCGGCATGGCGGGAGCGAACTCGAGCGAGTTCGACCCGCACTCGCCGTTCCCGGTGATCGACCTCATGGACGACCAACGCGACGTCGTCGACAAGGGCGGCACGATGCGCCTCGGTGCCTACCCCGCGAAGCTGGTGCCCGGCACGAAGGTGCACGCGGCCTACGGCGAGGAAGTCGTGTACGAGCGTCACCGTCACCGCTACGAGGTGAACAACAAGTACCGCGCCAAGCTCGAGGAGATGGGCCTGGTCTGCTCGGGCACGTCGCCCGACGGGCGCCTCGTCGAATTCGTCGAGCTCCCCTCGCACCCGTTCTTCGTGGCGACGCAGGCGCACCCCGAGTTCAAGAGCCGTCCCGACCGTCCGCACCCGCTGTTCGCCGCGTTCGTGCGTGCCGCGCTCGACCGCGCGGAAGGCCGTCGTCCCAAGCTCCCCCTCACGTCCGAGCACGGAGCCGGCGAGCTGTCGTCCGAGGTGACGGACTCCACCGCGTCGGTGTGACCTTCGAGATCACCGACTCCACCGTCGTCTGGGACGCGGGGTTCCTGTCGGCCTCTCGGGTCGAGGTCCGTGCGCCCGATGGCGAGCGGCTCGAACGCCACGTCGTGCACCATCCCGGCGCGGTCGTGGTCGTGCCCATCGACGCCGACGGCCGGGTCGTCATGGTGCGCCAGTGGCGGGTTGCGGCCGGGCGCGCGTTGCTCGAGGTCCCGGCGGGCAAGCGCGACGTCGCGGGCGAGGCGCCCGAGGTCACCGCCGTGCGCGAGCTCGAGGAAGAGATCGGTCAGCGTCCCGGCGCGCTCCACGCGCTCTGCGAGTTCTACAACTCGCCCGGCTTCTGCGACGAGTACACGTACCTGTTCCTCGCCACCGATCTCGTGACCACCGAGCGCGCCGCGGTGAGCGCGGAGGAAGCGGCGATGACGGTGGAGGCGGTGGCGTTCGACGACGTCGACGACCTCATCGCGCGACGCGAGCTCGTCGACGCCAAGAGCATCATCGGCGTGTTGAGCGCGCGGTCGTTCCTGCGGGGCGCACGCGGCGGCTGATCGTGGCCGACGATCGCCTCGACGAGATGCTCGGCGAGTACGAGACGTGGTTGCGGGTCGAGCGCGGGCTGGCGCCGAACTCGCTCGCGGGATATCGCCGTGATCTTCGCCGTTACGCGGAGTACCTGCGTCGCCACGGCGACTCGACGCCGGCCTCGGTGAGCGAGGCGACGGTCGCGGGGTTCGTGGAGCAGTTGCGCGACGCCCGACGCGACGACGGCCGTCCGCAGTATGCGGCGTCGTCGATCGCGCGCGCGGTGGCGGCGGTCCACTCGTTCCACCGCTTCTGCCTGGAAGAGGGTCTGGTCGCGTCCGACCCGAGCGAGGACGTCGGCGCGCCCCGCGTGCCGCAGGGCATCCCCAAGGCGCTGAGCGAACCCGAGGTCGAGGCGTGGCTCGCGGCGGTGGTGGGCGACGGGCCGCGCGCGCTGCGCGACCGCGCCATCCTCGAGACGCTCTACGCAGGCGGTGTGCGGATCAGCGAGCTCGTCGGCCTCGACCGCGGCGATCTCGATCTGCACGACGGCCTCGTGCGCGTGCTCGGGAAGGGGAGCAAGGAACGGGTGGTGC
>DASUMF010000442.1:0-2246 GCA_036277835.1 Acidimicrobiia bacterium | reverse complement strand
TGTACCGGCCGATCCAGTAGAGCGACTCCGCGAGCCGGCTCAGCACGATCCACCGCCCCCGCCGCTCATTGCTGCTGCTGCTGCTGTTGCTGCGGCGCGTCGCGATCCTGGAACGGACCCAGGGTCGGTGCGCGCGACGGGCGCGCCGCCGGGGCGGGCGTGGGCGGCGCGGGCGACGCCTCTCGCCCCTCGCCGCGGCCGTCGCCGGTCGACGCGAGGATCCACGTGTCCTTCGACCCACCCCCCTGACTCGAGTTCACGACGAGGCTGTGCTCCGGGAGCGCGACGCGGGTGAGCCCTCCCGGCACCACCCACACCTCCCGACCGTCCGACACCGCGAACGGCCGGAGGTCGAGGTGCCGGGCACCCATCTTGCCGTCGACGAAGGTCGGCGCAGTCGACAACGCGACCGGCTCCTGCGCGATCCACCCGCGCGGGTTCGCGCGCACCTTCACCGCGAGCTCGACGAGCGTCTCCTCGGTGGCCGCGGGCCCGATCACGAGGCCGTAGCCGCCGGAGCCGTCGACGGGCTTGAACACGAGCGAGTCGACACGCGAGAGCGCCCACTCGCAGACGTCGTCCTCCTCGAGTCGGTACGTCTCGACGTTGGCGAGGATCGGCACCTCACCCAGGTAGTACTCGATCATGGCGGGAACGAAGGGGTAGATCGCCTTGTCGTCGGCGACGCCGTTGCCGGGTGCGTTCGCGATCGTCACGTGGCCCGCCCGTGCGGCGTTGACGATGCCCGCGCACCCGAGCACGGACTCGGCACGGAAGTGCAACGGGTCGAGGAACTCGTCGTCGACGCGTCGGTACACGACGTCGACGCGTTGCTCGCCACCAGTGGTGCGCATGTACACGTACTGGTCGCGACACACCAGGTCGCGTCCCTCGACGAGCTCGACGCCCATCTGGCGCGCCAGGAACGAGTGCTCGAAGTACGCCGAGTTGTGCACCCCGGGTGTGAGCACGACGACGCACGGGTCGTCGACACCAGTGGGCGCCGTGGCGCGCAACGAGGACACGAGACGCTGGGGGTAGTCGGCGACCCTGCGGATGCGGTGGCTCGTGAAGAGCTCGGGGAACACGTGGGTCATGGCGCGGCGGTTCTCGATCACGTACGAGATGCCCGACGGCGTACGCAGGTTGTCCTCGAGGACGCGGAAGCTGCCCGCCGCATCCCGCACGAGGTCGATCCCGGCGACGTGCACGCGCACGCCACCCACCGGATCGAAGCCGGCGACGCAACGGTGGTAGTGCGACGAGCTGGCGACCAGCCGGCGGGGCACCACGCCGTCAGCGAGGATCTCGCACGGTCCGTAGACGTCGGCGAGGAAGCGCTCGAGCGCCAGCACCCGTTGCTTCACACCGGCCTCGACGACCGTCCACTCCTGCGCGTCGATGATCCGGGGCACGAGGTCGAGCGGGAAGGGCCGTTCCTCACCCGACAGGGAGAACGTGATGCCCTGGTCGTGGAAGGCCCGGTCGCGCGCGGCGCAGCGCGCTTCGAAGTCGCCCTTCGACAGCCCCGCGAGCGCGCTGCGGAGCGCGGTGTAGTGCGAGCGCGGCTCGTCGACCGCCGCGAACATCTCGTCCCACGCGCCGTTCGGCCCGTACCCCTCGAGGAGATCGTCCACGGCAGCAGGCTCACCCATGGCTGTTACGGAGACGTTTCGGGGGCTTGAACAACGACCGACAGGCTACGCCCGACTATCCCGTGCCGGATCTGGCCGTCCCGTGCCGGATCGGGATGCTCGGCAGGGGCGCGCCCCGCGACACAGACAGGAGTCTCGGCAATGGTGCTCGCAGACTGGCAGGTCGGAGAGGTCTTCCTCTCGTTCTTGTGGTTCTTCATCTTCTTCATCTGGATCTGGCTCCTCATCACCGTGTTCGCCGACATCTTCCGCGACCACGAGATGTCGGGGTGGGGCAAGGCGGCCTGGGTGATCTTCGTGATCATCTTCCCGTACCTCGGCGTGTTCGTGTACCTCATCGCGCGCGGCGGCTCGATGGCACAGCGGGCGGCGAAGCAGCAGCAGCAGGCGCAACAGCAGTTCGACTCGTACGTGCAGTCGGTCGCGTCGACGGGTTCGACCGCCGACGAGCTGGCGCGGCTGGCCGACCTGAAGAGCAAGGGCGTCATCAGCGACGCCGAGTTCGAGCAGCTGAAGGCCAAGGCCCTCGCCTGAGCCGGGGCTCGGGGGTGCGGCCGGCAACGGCGCACCCCCGAACCGGCTTCACGGTCC
>DASUMF010000441.1:0-6730 GCA_036277835.1 Acidimicrobiia bacterium | reverse complement strand
GTGAGCGGGCCGACCGCGGTGACGTTCGGGACGCCGAACGCGCCGTCGACGACGGTGTCGGGGCTCACGGCAGTGGGTGACTACGTGCTGCGTCTCTCCGCGAACGACGGCGCGTTGACGAGCACGGACGACGTGGTCGTGCACGTCGTCGCCAACCAACCTCCCGTGGTGAACGCGGGCGCCGACCAGACGATCTCGGCGCCGCAGACCTCGGTGACGGTCGCGGGTACCGCGAGCGACGACGGCTTCCCCGTCCCGCCGGGCGCGACCACGCTCTCGTGGTCGCGTGTGAGCGGGCCGACCGCGGTGACGTTCGGGACGCCGAACGCGCTCTCGACGACGGTGTCGGGGCTCACCGCGGTGGGTGACTACGTGTTGCGTCTCTCCGCGAACGACGGCGCCTTGACCGGGACCGACGACGTGATCGTGCACGTCGTGGCCAACCAGGCTCCCGTCGTGAACGCGGGGCTCGACCAGAGCATCACGGCACCGGCATCCACGGTGAACCTCACCGGCGGCGCCACCGACGACGGCTTCCCTGCGCCGCCCGGCGCGGTCAGCGCGAGCTGGACGCAGTTGAGCGGACCGGCGGTCGTCTCGTTCGGTGACGCCCACGCGTTCTCGACGATCGCGTCCGGCTTCTCCGTCGGCGGCGACTACGTGCTCGTCCTCGAGGCGAGTGACGGTTCGCTGAGCTCCACCGACACGCTGGTGGTGCACGTCGTGACCAACCAGGCGCCGGTCGTGAACGCCGGAGCGGACCAGACCGTGAGCACCCCGACCAGCACGGTGAACGTGAGCGGTGCCGTGACCGACGACGGCAAGCCGAACCCGCCAGCCGCGGTGACGGTCACGTGGTCGCGGGTGAGCGGTCCGAGCACCGTGACGTTCGGGAACCCGAACGCGCTCGCGACGACCGTGTCCGGGCTCGTCGCCGGTGACTACCAGTTGCGGCTCAGCGCGTCGGACGGCGATCTCACCAGCATGGACGAGCTGACCGTGCACGTCGTGGCGAACCAGCCGCCCGTGGTGGGCGCGGGATCCGACCAGACCATCGCGGCACCCGCGAGCAGCGTGAACCTGTCGGGCACGGCGACCGATGACGGCAAGCCGAACCCGCCGGGAGCGATGACCTTCACGTGGTCACGGGTCAGCGGTCCGACGACGGTGACGTTCGGGACCCCGAACGCGCTCGCGACGACCGTGTCCGGGCTGACCGGCGTCGGCGACTACGTGCTGCGCCTCACCGCGAACGACGGTGCGGTCAGCGCGTCTGACGACCTCGTCGTGCACGTGACCGGCGGTGGACAGTTCACCGTCGACATCCCGGTCGCCGCGAGCTCGGACGACGCCGAGGAGAAGACGACGGGCGGCGTGAACATCACGAGCACCGACCTCGACCTGACCCTCGACGGCACGACCGCGCAGAGCATGATCGGGATGCGGTTCGTGAACGTGCCCGTGCCCGCGGGCGCGACGGTCAACAGCGCATATGTGCAGTACAAGCTGAACGAGAAGACGTCGGACCCGACGAACCTCGTCATCCAGGGTCAGGCGATCGACAACGCGCCGACCTTCACGACCGCGAAGAACAACATCACGAACCGGGCGCGCACCACCGCCGGCGTGCCGTGGGCACCGCCGCCATGGACCACTGCGACACACTCCGCCGGGCCCGAGCAGCGCACACCCGACCTCGGACCGGTGCTGCAGGAGATCGTGGTGCGGCCCGGCTGGACGTCGGGGAACGCGTTGGCGCTCCTCGTGTCCGGCGACGGTCGAAGGGTCGCGGATGCGTTCGACCAGGCGGGAGCCACTCCGGTGCTCCACATCGTCTACACGACGGGTGGCCCGCCACCGAACCAGCCGCCGCTGGTCAACGCGGGGCCTGACCAGAGCGTGACGATGCCGGCGTCCGCGAGCCTGAACGCCACTGCGACCGACGACGGCCTGCCCAACGGCACGCTCACGCGGCAGTGGAGCCAGGTGAGCGGTCCGGGCACGGCGACGTTCGTCGACCCGTCGGCCGCCGCGACCACGGCGAGCTTCGACCAGGCGGGCACCTACGTGCTCAGGCTCAGCGCGAGCGACGGTGTGCTCGGCGGGTCCGACGACGTGACGGTGACGGTCCTCGGGCCGGGCAGTCTCGTGACCGTCGACATCCCGCTCGTGGCGGGTTCCGACGACGCCGAGCAGCTCGCGAGCGGCAGCGTGAACATCACGAGCAGCGACCTCGACATGGTCATCGACGGAACGACGGTGCAGAGCGCCGTCGGGCTGCGATTCGCGAACGTGAACGTGCCGCGCAACGCGACGATCGCCAGCGCGTCAGTGCAGTTCCGGTCCGACGAGGTCAGCTCCGACGCGACGACGTTGCTCCTGCAGGGTCAGGCCATCGACAACGCGCCGACGTTCGCGACCACGAAGAACAGCATCACGACGCGAGCCCGCACCGCGGCGAGCACCACGTGGACGCCGGCGGCCTGGACGCAGACGTCGCTCAGCGGTCCTGCGCAGCGCACCGCCGACCTCGCGGGCATCGTGAGCGAGATCGTGCACCGCCCAGGGTGGAACCCGGGCAACGCGCTCGCGCTCGTGATCACCGGCAGCGGCAAGCGGGTGGCCGACTCCTTCGAGGGGAGCGCGGCGCCGGTGCTCCGGATCACGTACCAGCTGTGACCCCGGCCGCGTGGTGAGCGGCCACGGTGTGAGCCCGGCTCGGCAGCGGTCGAGCCGGGCTCAGCTGATGAAGACGGGCGTGCCGAGCGGCAGCTCGGACAGGCGCAGGATGTCGGCGTTCTTCAGGCGCACGCACCCGTGCGAGATCGCCTGACCGACGTCGCCCGGGTTGTCGGTGCCGTGGAGCGCGATCTGTCCGTCGCTGCCGGCGAAGTCGGTGAGCACGTCGGAGTGCCCCGACAGGCCGAGGGCGTAGGCGCCGTATCCCGTGCCCGGCTGGTTGCGCAGGTCGAGGGGATCGGTGATGTAGAAGGTGCCGGTCGGCGTCGGGTACTCGGGGGAGCCGATCGCAGCATCGGCTTCGAAGTCGACTGCGCCGTTGTGGAGCACCGTGACCCGGTAGTTCGCGAGATCCACCTTCACCGCCCACTCGAGCGGCTGGTCGGCGACCTTCACGTCGGCGGTCTTGACCCAGCCGGTGGAGCTGTTCGGTCGGGTCGGGAGGTAGACCTGCACCCAGTCGGCGTACGCGTTGAACGCGAGCAGCGTGCGCGGGATCTGGTACTCGGTGCGCTTGGTGAGGGTCTCCACCGGTGCCGCGTTCGGGTCGGGGCTCGCGTACACGGGGATGTCCTTGCCGTTCACCGACGCGGTGCGGAAGGTCTGGTTCCCGAGGTCGGCGAAGACGTTCGGTGCCGTGACCCGGTCGACGGAGCTCGTCGACGGCGGTGCGGCCGTCGTGGTGCCGTCGCCACCCCGGGTGGCGGCGAAGATCCCCACGCCCGCAGCGAGCAGGATGACGACGGCGACGACCGCGACGATGCGGACGCGGGACGTGCGCCGACGACGATCAGCGCGGGTGGGCTCGGCCATGGCCCGATGCTACCGGGCAGCCCGGAACGCCGACGCGGCGCCCATGGGCGCCACTCGACTCAGCCGGCGGTGGTGGGCGCGGGCTCCTCGAGCAGCTCGGCCAACGCGGCGTCGGGGATCTCCTCGGAGTCGAGGAGCAGGAGGCGCAGATCGAGGAGAACGTCGACGACCTCGGCCGAAGCCACCAGATCGCGTCCGCGGAACCGCTCCAGGGCTTCGTCGACCACTTGCGTGAGCTGCTCTCGACCCATGCTGTTCACACCTCCAAGGTTGCCTTCAACCTAGCGGGTCTACGTTTCCTCCCCGTGTCGCGCGTGTGACGCGCCGTGCTCCTAGCTGGTCTCGACCTCGTCGAGCCCCTGCTGAAGCGTGTTCCAGGCCAACGTGGCGCACTTGATCCGGACCGGGAACTTCACGACGCCCTGCAACGCCTCGAGGTCGCCGAGACGCACGCCGTCGAGATCGGAGCTGAGATCGTCGCCGTCGCTCTCGCCTTCGAGCTTCGACTCGTGGATCGACATGAGCGCCTTGAACGCCCGGATGAGCCGGCGCGCCTCGGCGACCGGCTGGCCCTTCACCGCCGCCGACATCATCGACGTGGACGCCTGGCTGATCGAGCACCCCTGGCCCGCGATCTTGACGTCGCGCACGGTGTCGCCGTCGACGTCGAGGAACAGCACGACCTCGTCACCGCACAGGGGGTTGAAGCCCTCGACCTTGTGCGCGGGCGGAACGTCGAGCTCGCCGCGGTTCCGCGGCGCGCGGTAGTGATCGAGGATGATCTCGCGGTAGAGGTCTTCCAGGCCTGGCATGGACGTACGCCTCCTAGAGGGCGAAGAACTTCTCGGCGTTCGCGAGCGCGTCGAGCAGTGCATCGGCGTCCGCTTCGTCGTTGTACACGTAGAACGATGCGCGCGTCGTGGCGGGGACGCCGAGCACCTTCATGAGCGGCTTCGCGCAGTGGTGGCCGGCGCGCACGCACACCGCCTCCTCGTCGACGACCTGCGAGATGTCGTGGGCGTGGATGTGGTCGAACAGGAACGAGATCGCACCTCCGCGCACGTCGACGTCGCGCGGCCCGTAGATCGTGATGCCGTCGCCGAAGCGGTGGTCGAGCGCATCGAGCGTGTACTTCGTGAGCTCGCGCTCGTGTGCCCGCACGTCGTCCATCCCGAGGTCGGTGAGGTAGTCGACCGCGGCGCCGAAGCCGACGGCCTCGGTGATGGGCATCGTGCCGGCCTCGAACTTCCAGGGCACCTCGTTGGGGGTGAAGCCGTCGAGGGTGACGTGGTTGATCATCTCGCCGCCCCCGAGGAACGGCGGCATGGCGTCGAGGAGCTCGCGTCGTGCCCACAGGGCCCCGATGCCGGTGGGCCCGCACATCTTGTGCGCCGAGAAGGCGAGGAAGTCGGCGTGCCACTCCGCAACGTCGACCGGGAAGTGCGGCACCGCCTGGCAGGCGTCGACGAGCGCGAGTGCGCCGGCGCGGTGCGCGGCGTCGCTCAGCGCGGTGACGTCGTTGATGGTGCCGAGCACGTTCGACATCGCGGTGAAGGCGAAGAGCTTGGCGCCGTCGAGCAGCGTGTCGAGCTCGGAGGTGTCGAGCAGGTAGTCGTCGGTGAGCGGCACCCAGCGCAGCTCGACGCCCCGTTCGGCGGCGAGCATGTGCCAGGGCACGACGTTGGCGTGGTGCTCCATGTGTGTCAGCACGATCACGTCGCCGGCGACGAGGTTGTGGCGAGCCCACGAGTACGCGATCAGGTTGATCGCTTCCGTGGCGTTGCGCACGAAGACCAGCTCGCTCGGATCCGTGGCCCCGACGAATCGGGCGACGGTGGCGCGTGCTGCCTCGTACGCGGCGGTCGCCTCCTCGGCGATCGTGTACACACCGCGGTGGATGTTCGCGTACGACGTGCGGTAGAAGTCGTCCATCGCGTCGAGCACGCGCATCGGCTTCTGCGACGACGCGGCGGAGTCGAGGTACACGAGGCGCTTGCCGTGCACCTGACGCTTCAGGATCGGGAAGTCGGCCTTGATGCGCGCGACGTCGAGTGCCATCTCATCCCACCTCGGCGGAGGCCTTGAACGCGTCGAAGCCCTCGGCTTCGATGCGCTCGGCCAGCTCGGGGCCGCCGGTGGCGACGATCCTGCCGTCGAGCAGGACGTGGACGACGTCGGGCGTGAGGTGGTCGAGGATTCGCTGGTAGTGCGTGATGAGCAGGATGCCGAGCTGGGGCCGGGCGCCACGGATCGCGCCGATGCCGTCGGCGACGGCACGGAGGGCATCGATGTCGAGGCCGGAGTCGGTCTCGTCGAGCACCGCCACGTCGGGCTCCATCAGCGCCATCTGCAGGATCTCGTTGCGCTTCTTCTCGCCCCCCGAGAAGCCCTCGTTGAGGTAGCGCTCGGTGAACGCGTCGCTCATGCCGAGGCGTTTCGTCCACTGCATGAGCTCGAGGCGCACCTCGAGGATCGAGAGGTCGGGGATGCCCTTGCGGGCCGCGAGGGCCTGGCGCAGGAAGTTGAAGACGCTCACGCCCGAGATCGTCTCGGGGTGCTGGAAGCCGAGGAACATCCCGCGGGCGGCCCGCTCGTCGGTGGGGAGGTCGGTGACGTCGTCGCCCCGGAGGAGCACCCGCCCCTCCGTCCGCCGGTAGTGCGGGTTGGCCAGCAGGGCGTTGGCCAGCGTGGACTTGCCGGAGCCGTTCGGGCCCATCAGCGCGTGGAGCTCGCCCTCTCGCACGGCGAGGCTGATGCCCCGGAGGATCTCGCGGTCCTCCACGGACACGTGGAGGTCCTGGATCTCGAGGACGGGGATCTCGAGGACGGGCTCGCCGGGCATGCTCGCAGTTTATCGGCCGGACGTCGCAATAACACTACGTCGGTAGTGGAAATCCGACCGCCCGGCGAGAGGCGGCAGCGGGGCGTCAGATGAGCCCGTTGTCGACCGCGTCGAGGACCCAGGGGACGACGACGTCGAGCCCGGAGTCGGTCACGTCGAGGATCGCCACGTCCGGCTGGAGCAGCGCCATCGGGAGGATCTCGTTGCGCTTCTTCTCGCCCCCCGAGAACCCTTCGTTGAGGTAGCGGTCGGCGAACGACGAGTCCATGCCGAGCCGTTGCATCCATTCCATGATCGACAGCCGCAACTCGAGGACCGACAGCTCGATGCCCTTGC
>DASUMF010000440.1:0-2096 GCA_036277835.1 Acidimicrobiia bacterium | reverse complement strand
CTCGTTGCGTGGCGGCCCCGCCGGGACGGAACAGCAGCGGGGTGCACCGCGTTGAGGAGCAGGTGACCGACACGACGAACGACGCAACCGACGACGCAGCCGACGACGCAACCGACGCGGCCGGCGTCCCCACACGTGATCCGGTCGTTCCGCTCTCGGTGCTCGACCTCGCGCCGGTGGGGCGCGGCTCGTCGCCCGCCGATGCGTTGGCCAACTCGGCGGTGCTCGTGCGCGAGGTGGAACGCCTCGGGTACCAGCGCCACTGGGTCGCCGAGCACCACAACATGCCCGGCATCGCGAGCTCGTCGCCACCGGTGCTGCTCGCGCATCTCGCCGCGGTCACGTCGACCATCCGCCTGGGATCGGGCGGCCTGATGCTGCCGAACCACGCGCCCTTGGCCGTCGCGGAGCAGTTCGGGATGCTCGAAGCGCTCCATCCGGGGCGCATCGACCTCGGCATCGGGCGCGCCCCGGGCACCGATCCGTTGACCGCGTCGGCGTTGCGTCGCACGCGCGGGCTGACCGAGGGCGACGACTTCCCCGACCAGCTCGGTCAGCTCCTCGGCTTCTTCGACGGCGCGTTCCCCGAGGGCCACCCGTACGAGCGCATCACCGCGGTCCCCGCGCGCGGCTACCGACCCGACGTGTGGCTCCTCGGGTCGAGCACCTACAGCGCCCACGCCGCGGGCGTGCTCGGCATGCCGTTCTCGTTCGCCTATCACTTCGCGCCCGCGATGCTCCTCGACGCACTCGACGCGTATCGGGGCGCGTTCCGACCGTCGGCGCAGCTGGAGCATCCGCACGTGATGCTCGGGGTGTCGGTGGTGTGCGCGCCGACCGACGACGAGGCGCGGTGGCTCGCGGGATCGGGGGCGTTGGCGTTCCTGCGCCTGCGCGCCGGTCGGCCCGACGTGTATCCGACGCCCGAGGAGGCGGCGGAGTACCGGTTCACCCCCGCCGAGAAGGAGATGGTGAAGGCGTGGACGGGCTCCCACGTGATCGGCAGCCCGGACACGGTGCGAACCCAACTCGACCTGCTGGTCGATCGCACCGACGTCGAGGAGCTGATGGTGACCACGATGGTGCACAGCCACGAGGCACGGCTGACGTCGTACCGCCTGCTCGCCGACGCTTGGGGGCTCCGGACGCTCGACGTGTGAGGTGAGCGCGTCCGCATCGAGCTTCGGGACGTGAAGCGCCCCGAGAAAGCGCCCTCATCGCCTCTTGCGAGGTCCTGCGGCTTCCCTCTCGGGGCACTGCCCAAGATACGCCCGTCGGCCGCGATGTCAACCCGGAATTTCCGACACCCCACCGGTTCCTCGGGTCAGGCGTACGTGACTCACGCGGCGCGGCGTTGGCGCCGCTCGGCCGGAGGGCAGACCGTGGGGTCGGGTTGCAGCGGTGTGCCGTCGACCGGGCAGGTGTACCGGCGTGCGCTGGCGCGCGTGCCGGCGTGGCGGGGGAGCCCGATGGCCGAGATCAGCGCGGCGAGCACGGCGAGCCCGGCCGAGATCCACATCCCGACCTGATAGGCGTCGGTCACGGCTGCGGGCCCGACGGCGGTGGTGAGCCCCGACACGCTCGGGATGAGCGCAACCGCGAACAGGCCTCCGGTGCGGGCGACCGCGTTGTTGACGCCGCTCGCAGTGCTCACGTGCGCCTCGTCGACGCTCGCCATCACCGTGGCGGTGAGCGGCGCCACGAACGCGACGAGGCCGAACCCGAACAGCAGCGCGCCGGGGAGGACGTCGCCGACCCAGTTCGCGTCCTCACCGACGCGGGCCAGGACCAGCTGGCCGGCCGCGACGAGCAGTGGCCCGATCACCAGCTGCGGTCGCGGCCCGATCCGCGCGCCGATCTCGCCCGACTTCGCAGAGCCGATCAGCATCAGGAACGTGGCGGGGATCAGGGCGCTCCCTGCCGCGATCGCAGACCACCCGGCGCCGACCTGGAGCTGGTACACGACGAGGAAGAACTGTGCGCCGATCGTCGCGTAGAGCGCGAAGGTGGCCAGGTTGAGCACGGTGAAGGTGCGCGACCGGAACAGCGACCCGGGGACGAGCGGGGAGTGCGCGAACCGCTCCCGCACGACGAAC
>DASUMF010000439.1:0-10615 GCA_036277835.1 Acidimicrobiia bacterium | reverse complement strand
CGCTGCGCGACGACGAGATCGAGGCGCTCACCGAGCAGCTCGGCGTGATCCTCACGCACGCCGCGCAGGTCTCGGCGCTCGACACCCACGACGTCCCGCCGACCGCCCATCCGTTGCCGCTCGTCAACGTCCTCCGCTCCGACGCGCCGCGCCCGAGCCTCGACCGCGACGAGGTGCTCGCGATGGCGCCCGACGCCGAGAGCGACCGGTTCCGGGTGCCGCGCATCCTCGACGCGCCATGACCGCCGTCGACCTGGCCGACGCGGTCCGGCGCGGGGGACGGTCCGCGAGCGACGTGCTCGAGGAGCACCTCGCCGTGATCGCAGCGCGCGACGCCGAGCTGCACGCATGCAACCTCGTCACCGACGAGCAGGCGAGAGCAGTGGCGCAGCGCGTCGACGCCGCCGTCGCACGCGGCGAGGATCCCGGGCCGCTGGCGGGCGTCCCGATCGCGCTCAAGGACAACCTCTGCACGCAGGGCGTGCCGACCACCTGCTCGTCGAAGATCCTCGAGGGCTGGTGTCCTCCGTACACGGCGACCGTGGTGGAACGGGTCCTGGCTGCCGGCGCGGTGCCGGTGGCGAAGACGAACCTCGACGAGTTCGCGATGGGGTCGTCGACGGAGAACTCCGCGTTCGGCCCCACGCGCAACCCGCGTGACCCGTCGCGCGTGCCGGGTGGCTCGAGCGGCGGCTCGGCTGCCGCCGTCGCGGCCGGGTACGCACCGCTCGCGCTCGGCTCCGACACCGGCGGCTCGATCCGTCAACCGGCCGCGCTCTGTGGTGTGGTCGGCGTGAAGCCGACCTACGGCCTGGTGTCGCGGTACGGGCTCATCGCGTTCGCGAGCTCCCTCGACCAGATCGGGCCGTTCGCCACGACCGTGGCCGATGCCGCGCTCCTGCTCGACGTGATCGCCGGTCATGACCCGCTCGACTCCACCTCGATCCCGGATCCGGTGGCACCGCTCGTACCGGTGCTGGATCGAGGTGTCGAGGGCTTCCGCGTCGGGATCGTCGAGGAGCTCACCGACGCGGACGGCATCCACGCCGACGTGCGCGAGGCGGTCGAACGTGCTGCGCTCACGCTGGAGAAGGCCGGCGCGACCGTCGATCGCGTGAGCGTGCCGAGCACCGAGTACGGGTTGTCGGCGTACTACCTCATCGCGCCGGCGGAGGCCTCGTCGAACCTCGCGCGCTACGACGGTGTGCGCTATGGCCTGCGGGTCGACGGTGACGACGTCTCGCAGATGAACGCGCGCACGCGCGACGCCGGCTTCGGCGACGAGGTGAAGCGCCGGATCATGCTCGGCACGTACGCCTTGTCGGCCGGGTACTACGACGCCTACTACGGCCAGGCGCAGCGCGTGCGCACCTTGATCATCCGCGACTTCGCTCGTGCGTACGAGCAGTTCGACGTCTTGCTCTCGCCGACGTCGCCCACCGTGGCGTTCGAGCTCGGCGCCAAGACCACCGACCCGCTCGCGATGTACCTCTCCGACATCTGCACCATCCCCACGAACCTCGCGGGGCACGCGGCGATGAGCGTGCCGTTCGGCGAGGGAGAGGGCGGCCTCCCGATCGGGGTGCAGATCCTCGCTCCGGCGCTGGGCGAGGAGGCCATGTTCCGCGCCGCACGAGCACTGGAGTCGGCTCGATGACCGCCATCGACGCGCGCACCGAGTACGAGCCCGTCATCGGGCTGGAAGTGCACTGCGAGCTCTCGACGGTCACCAAGTTGTTCTGTGGGTGCCTGAACGAGTTCGGCGCGGAGCCGAACACGCACATCTGTCCCGTGTGCCTCGGGCTGCCGGGTTCGCTGCCCGTCCTGAACGAGCGTGCGGTCGAGTTCGCGCTGCGCTTCGCGGAGGCGGTGGAGCTCCACGTGCCGGCGCGGTCGATCTTCGCCCGGAAGAACTACTTCTATCCCGACATGCCGAAGGACTACCAGGTCTCCCAGTACGAGGAGCCGATCACGGTCGACGGCTGGATCGACGTCGACGGCGCGCGCATCGGCATCGAACGCGCCCACCTCGAAGAAGACACCGGGAAGTCCACGCACGTCGGCGGCGGTGGTCGCATCCACGAGGCCGCGTACTCGCTCGTCGACTACAACCGGGCCGGCGTCCCGCTCATGGAGATCGTGAGCCGTCCCGACATCCGCTCGGCGGAGCAGGCTCGGGCGTACGCGGCGGAGCTGCGCGCGGTGCTCGAGACGATCGGGGTGTCCGACGTGAAGATGGAGGAAGGCTCCATGCGCGTCGACGCGAACGTGTCGGTGCGGCCGGTCGGCACCGACGAGCTCGGCGTGAAGGTCGAGATCAAGAACATGAACTCGTTGCGGTCGCTCGGGCGCGCGATCGACTACGAGATCGGCCGGCAGATCGCAGCCATCGAAGCGGGCGAGCGGATCGTGCAGGAGACCCGTCACTGGGACGAGGCGGACGGCCGCACCGGTTCGATGCGATCGAAGGAAGGGTCGTCCGACTACCGGTACTTCCCCGAGCCCGATCTCGTGCCCGTCGCCCCGACACCCGAGATGCGCGAGCAGGTGCGCGACGCGATGCCCGAGCTGCCGGCGGCGAAGCGGGCCCGGCTCGTCGAGGAGTGGGGCGTCAGCGACAGCGACGCGCGCACGCTGATCGCCGCGCCGGGGCTGGTCGCCTACGCCGAAGCGTCGGTGGTCGCGCTCGACGGTGGCACAGCAAAGGACGTCACGAACTGGTGCATCGGCGACGTACTCGCGTACCTCAACGAGAGCGGGCTCTCGCCGGAGGTGCTCCCGCTCGCGCCCGATGGTCTGGCCGAGCTCGTGGGTCTCGTGGCGGCGGGCACGCTCTCGCGGGGCCAGGCCAAGGACGTGCTCGGCGAGTGCCTGCGCGAGCCGAAGCGGCCGAAGCAGGTCGTGGAGGAGCGCGGCCTCGCGCAGGTGAGCGACGAGGGCGAGCTCGCGGCCGTCGTCGACCAGATCATCGCCGAGCACCCCGACGACGTGGCGCAGTACCGCGACGGTGACGACAAGGCCCGCAAGAAGAAGCGCGGGTTCTTCATGGGTGAGCTGATGAAGGCGACGAAGGGCCAGGCCAACCCGCAGGTCCTCAACCGCCTCCTCGACGCCCGACTCGAGGGCTGACACCGACGACCGCCGGCCACGCGTTCGACGCGAGGTAATTGTCACACCCCGCGCATTTCATTGCCCTGTGAGCACGCACTACGACGACTACCGGGACAATGAAACGCCCGACCGGTCGATCGCCGAGCTCGCCCGCCGACAACACGGTGTCTTCGGGCGAGGGCAGGCGCTCGAAGTCGGCCTGACCGTCCATCAGGTCAATCGAAGACTCCGCATCGGACGTTGGGAGTCCGTGTTGCCCCAGGTGTTCCGGGTCGCCGGTGCGCCTTCGACGCCCAAGCAGATCGCCATGGCGGCGACGCTCTGGGCTGGGCCCGGGTCGCTGGTCTCGCACGGGGCAGCGGCGTTGCTCTGGGGAATCGAGGGTGTTCGGGCACCGAAGGTCGAGCTGTGGGTTCCGGCGCCGCGGAATCCGCGCGACGAGCGCGTCGTCGTTCACAGGGGCACGCGCCTCGATCGTGCCGACCGCGGATCCGTCGACGGGATCCCGGTCACGACTCCCACGCGGACCCTCATCGACGTTTCAGGACGGTTGGAGGATGACGCGCTACTCACGCTCCTCGAGTCGATGCTCCGGCACGGTGTCACGACGCGAGCGAAGCTCTCGGCTCGGCTGACGGCGCTGCGGGTGTCGGGCCGCGCTGGTGCGGGGCGGCTCTGCGCGCTGCTCGACGCAGACGACCTTCACAGCGGACACCTCGAATCACGCCTGGAGTCACGTTGCTGGCGCATCATCCTCGACTCGGAACTCCCGACACCTGCGCGACAACACTGGATCGTCGCAGGAGGGCGCCGCTATCGCGTCGACTTCGCATGGCCGTCGCAACGCGTCGTGGTCGAGTGCGACGGCTGGGAGCACCACGGTGGCCGCGCACGGTTCGAGAGTGACGAGCAGAGGCGAGCCGACCTCGCAAGCCACGGGTGGCTCGTGATCCCGGTCACGTGGAAGCAGTGCGCCGCGTCGGCTGCTGACGTCGTTGCTCGGATCGCGCTCGCGCTTCGCCGAGTCGCCTGACGTTCATTCATTGCCCTTCCAGCGCGCATAGCGACGCCTGGCGGGGCAATGAAATCTGGTGGCGCAAGTCGTGGCCGGTCAGGTGAAGGGGGCGTGGGCTCGGGCGGTCGCGGCGACGGCGGTGCGGCCGGGGCCGCCGGACGTCGGCGGCTCGTATTCGTCGACGTGCGTGAGGTCGTCGTCGGTTGCGAGCGCGGCGAGGGTGGTGGCGGTGCAGCGTTCGAGCGCGTCGAGGTCGTAGCCGCCTTCGAGGAAGAGCGCGAGGCGCGCCGGGCCGGGCGCGAACGCGCGCACGCGGCGTGCAAGGAGCGCGTAGTCGCCGCTGCTCCACGCGAGGTCTGCCAACGGGTCGTCGCGGTGTGCGTCGAAGCCGGCCGAGACGAGCACCCACGTGGGCGCGAAGCGGGCGACGGCCGGCTCGACCACGTCGTCGAGCGCGGCGAGTGCAACGTCGCCGGTCGCGCCCGCGGGCAGCGCGAAGTCGAGCACCGTCCCTGGCGCATGCGCCCCGCCCGTGTCGGTGGGCGCGCCGGTGCCGGGGTAGTACGGCGACTGGTGCGTCGACACGTACATCACGCCCGGGTCGTCCCAGAAGGTGTCCTGCGTCCCGTTGCCGTGATGCACGTCCCAGTCGACGACGAGCACCCGCTCGCCCTCGGCGACGAGCGCAGCGGACGCCACGGCCACGTTGTTCAGCACACAGAACCCCATGGCGCGGTCGCGCCGCGCGTGGTGGCCGGGCGGACGCACGGCCACGAACGCAGCCTCGGCGTCGCCGCGTCGCAGCGCGTCGATCGCCACGAGCCCGGCTCCCACGGCGTGCACCGCGGTGTCCCAGGAGCCCGGCGAGACGATCGTGTCGGGGTCGAGCGCGCCGCCGCCACCGGCGACGAACTGCTCCAGCGCGTCGAGGTACCCAGGATCGTGCGCACGTGCGAGCTCCTCGCGCGTCGCGGGCCGCGGCGGGAGCTGCACCACGTCGGCGGCGAGCGCCGCCCGCGCGACCCCGCGCGTGACGGCCTCGAGCCGAGTCGGGCGTTCGGGATGACGGCGACCGGTGTCGTGGTCGTCGACGCCGACGGTGGAGACGACCACGAGCCTGCTCACGCCGTCAATCCATCGGCACCTTGCGCACGATCCTGCCGTCGATGCGGGCGAAGATCTCGTCGAGGTCGTGGCCGGTGATGGTGAGACCGTGGTTCCGCTGGCCGACGACGGCACGCGACGGATCGGGTGCCTGCCGGACGAGCTCGGCGACGGACTCGGCGAGCTCCACCGTGCCACACGGGAAGTTGATCTCGGTGGCGAGCGTGCCCTCGATCCACGCGTGCACGTGGAGGATCGCGCCGACCTCGGGGTGCTCGCGGTAGATCATCCAGTGCTCGATCGCGTCGACCGACACCCGACGCGGCTCGATCGACTCGGGCACGCTCAGCAGCATCACGTCGCGCGCCGCGTCGTACCCGTTGACGAGCAGGATGTCGCGTCCGATCTCGTGCAGCGACGACTTGTCGACGCCGCTCGCGCTCATCCAGAACTGCGGTTCGGGCTCGCCGTCGGCGACCGGTCGTCGAGCGCTCACGTTGCCGTAGCTCAGCCCGCCGATCCCGTACAACAGCTTCACGTGTCGGAGGTCGCGGTCGGAGAGGATCTCCTCGATCGGGAACGCGGCGGGCAGGAGATCGAGTGCGTCGAGGCGCTCACCTGCGCGCGTGATCTGCTCGGTGATGTCGTCGCCGTCCCACAGCGCAGGATCGAGGTCGGAGGTGAACTCGTTCCCGATCACGAGACGCGACGACGCGAGGGGTTCGACGCGCGAGAACACCGACTTGAAGAAGGTCTCGTCGTCGCCTGCCGTGCTCTCGATCGCATACGTGCCTTGTTCGAGGGTGACGAAGTGCGCCGCCGACCCGTTGGCGATCGGGCTGATCATCACGCAGAGGTTGGCGAGGCCCCGGACGAGCAGCGGATAGCCGGTGCGCAGCACGTCGTCGGGCGGAGCGTCGAGCTCGGCGAGCGCGACCACGAACGTGGGCGCGTTCTTGCGGCGGTAGGGACGTGCGTTGGCCGGGTCGAGCACGTGGAGCACCACGGCCACCTCGGGACCGGGCTCGGCGACCTCGGTGTAGCCCTGATCGAGCATCACGGCGCGCAGCCCCTGGGTGAGCCACCGCATGCGCTCGCCGACCACCTCGCCGCTCCACGCGAACGTGCGCGGGATCACGCCGCTCCCGTCGGCGACCGCGATGCGTCGGACGGCCGTGCTCATGAGGATCCCGTTCCCGGGCGAGTCATGCCGGGGCATCGTAGTTGGATTGCCGTACTCGCGGCAGGGAGGGTGTGCTCAGGAGGCGTCGACGCGGACGGCACGAACCTCGCCGACCGATCCGGCGACACGGGTCCACGCTTCGCCACCGGAGCGCACCCACACGTTGCCGCCACCGTCGGCGAGTGCAGCCGTTCCGGCACATGCGTCGACGCACGCGGTGTCGACGTTCCCCGAGAACCCCTCGTCGGGCAACCCGTCCTCCACGCGCACGATCCCGCCACCGCGCAGCGCACGCGCGTACAACGCCGACGAACGAGCGAACGGGCCCGCGGACACCGTTACGAGCACGTCGTCGCCGTCGTAGGCGACGGCACGCGCGTAGGTGTGCGCCAGGCCGTCGGTCTGGGTGGTCCACGTCGCGCCGGCGTCGACGCTCAGACACAGCCCGACCGCTGCCGCCGCGAACACGATTGACGGTTCCGTGGGGTGCGCACGCACCTGGTGCACGTCGTCGTCGACGTCGATCGTCGGCTTCCATGTCGCGCCGTCGTCGGTCGAGCGCACGATGCCACCCACGTGGACGTTCGCGAGCAGCACGCCACCGTCGCTCGTGGTCGTCATCGAGCGCACGTTGAGCGACGGTCCGACCGCGTGCCACTCGTCGCGGCCCGGAGCGATGTCGAACGACGCGACCGGTTCCCAGCGGGCACCGCGCATCCGGAGGAGTCGCGCGTCGTAGGTGCCGGCGAACAGCTCCGCACCGTGCACGTGGATCGATGCAAGGTCGACGTCCCACGACGGGCCGGGCAACCACGAGCCGGCGGCGTCGCGGCTCCACACCTCGTGGCCGTCCACGATCGCCGACAGCACGCCGGCGTTCGCGGTGAGACCGTCGACGGAGTGGCCGTCGAGGGTGGTGGTGTAGTCACCCGAAGCGAACGTGCCCGACGAGAACGAGTGGACGCCATCGGAAGTGGCGACGAGGACGTTCATGACCCCAAGGTACGCTCGCTGCGCGCCCGATCCCCCGAGAACTTGGCGCGACGGAGAGCGACATGCCCGACACCACGAAGAGCCAGACCTCCGAGCGCGACGATCTTCGCGAGTTCGTGTCGGGCAATCCCGGCCGCGACGTGCAGCGGGTCGGAACCGCGCGCTTTCTCGGAGAAGACGTCGCGAAGGTGCACGGCCCCGTGTGGGGAGTCCTCGGCACGCTCGGCGACAGCCAGTGCTACCTGGGTGTGCAGGCGAAGGTCGCCGCGGTCCACGCGGCGTTGGCCAAGCGGATCCGCGACGACGATCTCCCCGTTCGTCTCATCGCGCCCGCCTTCACGCTGGGCGTCTCCGACGGCCAGCTCAACGGCACCGATCGGATGCGCTACTCCCTCACGAGTCGCGAGCTGGTCAACGACAGCACCGAGGCCCACCTCGAGGCCAACGACATGGCGGGCGTCGTCACGGTCGTCGCGTGCGACAAGCCCCCGGTGGGCACGCTGGCCGCGCTCCTGCAGCACAACGCCCCTGCGCTGATGCTCTCCGACGGATCGATCCACCCCGGGCTCGATCCCGTGACCGGTGACCGCATCGACCTCGTCA
This sequence comes from Acidimicrobiia bacterium, assembly GCA_036277835.1. GTDB lineage: Bacteria > Actinomycetota > Acidimicrobiia > IMCC26256 > DASPTH01 > DASUMF01. The sequence continues at coordinate 2,606 of DASUMF010000439.1, read as the reverse complement.
CCGCGTTCCAGCACGCCGCCGACGACGACCTTGCGGTGCGCGCCCGCCTCGCGCTCCACGCCTGCCCCGGACAGGGCAGCTGCGGCGGGATGTTCACCTACAACACCATGCAGACGTTCATCGGCGTCCTGGGCATGGAACCGCTGCACATGGTCGCGCCCGCGTCCGACGACGAGCGCCGCATGACGTCGTTCCCCGACGAGCTCGCCTCACTCTTGCGCACGATCACCGCCGCGAGCATCCGCCCCCGCGACATCGTCACGCCCGCGGCGATGCGCAACGCCTTCGTGGTGGTGATGGCGATGGGCGGCTCCACCAACGTCGTGCTCCACGGCCCGGAGATCGCGCGCGCCGCCGGGTACGACCTCTGGGACGACGTGCTGAGCCAGCAGGAGTTCAACCAGCTCTCGCGGCAGCTCCCGGTGCTGGTCAACATGCGCCCCTTCGGCGAGTACTCGATGGTCGACGTCGACGCGATCGGTGGTGTCGCGGTGATCGTCCGGGAGCTGCTGGCCGGGGGTGCGTTGGACGGTTCGGCGCTCACCTGCACCGGCGAGACCCTCGCGGAGCAGATCGAGCGGCTCGACCCCCCGCCGCCCGACGGCGACGTCGTCCACCCGATGCGCGCGCCGTTCAAGCAGACCGGCGGTCTCCGGCTGCTCCGGGGCAACCTCGCACCCGACGGCGGCGCGATCCTGAAGCTGGCGGGCGTCGAGCGCGGCGTCGTCGACGGACGGTTCACGGGGCGCGCCCGCGTCTTCGAGGGCGAGCCGTCGCTCATCGCGGCGCTCGAGGACTCGCCCGACTCGTTCGAGGACGGCGACATGGTCATCGTCCGTTACGAGGGCCCGCGTGGCGCCCCCGGCATGCCCGAGATGCTCGACCCGACCTCGCGCCTCACCGCGCTGTGCCGCGCGCGAGACATCACCGTGGCGCTCATGACCGACGGGCGGTTCTCGGGCGGATCGGTCGGGCTGGTGATCGGACACGTCGCACCCGAGGCGTTCCTCGGTGGCGCGATCGCCCTGATCGAGGACGGTGACACGATCCTCGTCGACCTCAACACCGACCGCCTCGACTGTCGCGAGCTCGATGACCGCGACACCTTCGAGCAGCGCGCGCGGAAGTGGGAGGACGCGGTGGCGAAGCACGGGGGCATCCACCCCGACGCGCCGCCCGTATCCAGTCGCGTGTTGCGCCGCATGCGCGCGACCGCGAGCCCTGCCCTGCGCGGCGCGGGCATGACGAACGACTGACGAACGACTGACGAACGCGCCCGTGCACCCACGTGCCTGAGATCCTCGAAGTCGAGTCAGCGCGCGCGCTCATCGCTGCTCGTGCGTTGCACCGTCCGATCGCGACGGTGCACGCGCCCGACGCGTGGTTCCTCAAACGCGGCCTCACGCCACGCGCGATCCGCAGCGCGCTCGTCGGGAACGAGCTCGTGGACGCGCGCCGTCGCGGCAAGCTGATGTTGATCGACACGGCACGTGGTCCTGTGGTCGGCCTGCACCTCGGCATGAGCGGGCGCGTGCTGATCGACGGCCACGCCGCCGGTGACCCGTTGCTCTATGCGAGCAACCGGCCCGAGAGCGCGTGGCACCGCTTCGGGGTCACGTTCGCCGACGGCGGGAGCATGTACCTGCGCGACCCACGCCGCCTCGGCGCGGTCGAGCTCGATCCCGACGAAGACCGCCTCGGGCCCGACGCGTTCGTGCTGACGCTCCCCGAGCTGCGAGCCATGACGGCGAAGAGTCGGGCGCCGATCAAGGCGATGATGATGGACCAGGCGAGGATCGCCGGGCTCGGCAACCTGCTGTGTGACGAGGCGTTGTGGCGCGCCGGCATCGATCCGACCCGCACCGCGGCCGGCCTCGACGCACACGAGACCCGACGGTTGCACCGTGCCATCCGCGACACGCTGCGCATCCTCGGGCGACGGGGTGGCTCGCACACCGGTGATCTCACGTCACAGCGCGAGCGCGGCGCGCACTGCCCGAAGGACGGTGCGCCGCTGCTCCGGCGCACCGTGGGCGGCCGCACGACCTACTCGTGCCCCGTCCACCAGCGCTGACCAGGAGAATGACTTGCTCCTGGCGGTCTGATCAGGCACAATGACGAGTCATGCGAATCGACCTCGACCTCCTCGTAGTACTCACGTAGCGCCGTCGCCCTCTCGCGTCTGCGCTCACCCCTCGCCCAGGCGGGGGGTTTTTTGTGCCCGGAAACAGCCGTCCCCCAGCAAGACACCACCACCGAAAGCGGTACCCACGATGCAGCTCACCGGAGCCCAGGCCCTCATCAAGAGCCTCGAGATGGAAGGCACGGAGGTCATGTTCGGCCTCCCCGGCGGTGCCATCCTCCCGGTCTACGACCCCCTGATCGACTCCTCGATCCGCCACGTCCTCGTGCGCCACGAACAGGGTGCCGGCCACATGGCGGAGGGCTACGCGCACGCGACGGGTCGGCCCGGTGTGGCGATGGTGACGAGCGGGCCCGCCGCGACCAACATCGTCACGCCCCTCTGCAACGCCTACCTGGACTCGACGCCGATCGTCGTCATCACCGGCCAGGTGCCGTCCACCGCCATCGGCACCGACGCCTTC
>DASUMF010000438.1:0-29177 GCA_036277835.1 Acidimicrobiia bacterium | reverse complement strand
GGTCCCGCCTACGGGATCGTGACCACCTTGCCGTCGATCGGGGCCCAGGCCTTGGCCGTCGGGTCGAACTCGAGCACCATGGCCTTCGTCGCACCATCGGTGCGCTTGCTCGTGAACTTCGTCGCGCCACCGTCGTAGGTCACCGACGAGACGAACTTCGTGCCCAGCCCCGCGACGCCCTTCTTCAGCGAGGCGGCATCGACCTTCGTCGCACCCGTCATCGCCTGGTTCAAGATGTGGAAGTAGTCGCAGAGCGGCGAAGCGCCCGGCGTTGACGTGGTGGTCGGCGTCGACCAGGCGGCGCAGTCGGCCGCGGCCGAGTTGGCGGGAAGCTTCTGCTGCTCGGTCAACGGGAGGTCGAGGTACGACCAGGAGATCCCGATCCCGGTCTTGACCGACTCGGCACCGGCGCTCGCCACGATCCCGAAGCCGTCGGCGGTGTCGATGCCGTAGTTCGGGAAGTAGCTCTGCGCCTTCGCCTGCGGCATGAACGCCGCCGGACCCTGCGCGCCGGCGGGCGTGAACAGCACGACGTTCACCCCGGCGGACTTGAACTGCAGGATGGCGTTGCCGAGTGCGGCGTTCACGTCGGCGAACGTCGCGCCGTTGATGGCGCCCGTGTAGTTGAACGTCGTCACCGGGATCTTGAGCTTCTTGAGCTCGGGCGTCCACACCTTGTCGGCGAGGAAGTCACCCTGGCCCGAGCCGTCGTCCTTCACCAGGATGCCGACCTTGGCGTCCTTCGGGAACAACCCGTTGTCCTTCCACAGCTTGATGAACGATCCGTATCGGCAGGTGTAGATGCCCGAGGGCGTGTAGATGAACCCGGCGTACTTCTTCGCGTCGGCGCACGACGGCGGGTAGTTGGTGCCGATCTGGAACATCGGCACCTTCGCCTTGGCGAAGCAGTCGACCGCGACCTTCGTCTCGTAGGCCCCGGCGTAGACCGCGAACACCTTCTCGTCCTGCGTGAACGCGGCGCACTCCTGCTGCGACGTCTGGTTGAAGTCGTCGGACCGGGCAGAGAAGTTGAAGAACACCCCTTCGACCTGGCAGCCGGCGATGCCGCCTGCGGTGTTCAGCGCGGCGATGCCCTTCTTGTACCCGTCGACCACTGCCTGGTCGGCAGGCACCAGCTCGGCAGCCTCATCGTTGCCGATCTCGCCCAGGTTGGTGGCGACGGAGCCGAAGTAGGACAGGCCGATCTTCACCGTTCCCGAGGGATCGGGACAGTCACTCGCCGCGGTGGAGTCCGCGGCACCGGCCGGGACTGCGAACAACGCCGCTGCCGCCAGTGTCACCACCGCGAGCGCAGCGAGCGCGGCACGCGAGCGACGAGAACGCTTTCCGACGACCATGGTCCCCCCAACAGTCGAGATGAACGGGCTGACGACGTGTCAAGCTCCGAAAAGGAGCTTTTCACGCGCGCGCGCCCGCTGCAAGTCGCGCGGGCGTCGGGCGTTACGGGATCGTGGTCAGCTTGTCCGACACCGACTCCCAGGCCTTGGCGGTCGGGTCGTACTTCAGCACCCTCACCTTGTCGCCCCCGTCGGCGCGTGCCTTCACGAACTTCGTCGCGCCGTCGTAGGTCGTCGACGAGAGCCAGCTCGTGCCGAGCGCCGCGATCCCCTTCTGGAGCGTCGCGGCGTCGACCTTGGTCGCGCCCTTCATGCTCGCCTGCAGGATGCTCAGGAAGTCGCAGTAGGGCGACGAACCGGTGAGGCCGGCCGGGTTCGGCATCGCCCAGCTCGCGCACGCCTCGATGGCCGGATTGGCCGGGAGCTCCTGTTGCGCGGTGAGCGGGAGATCCGAGATCGCCCACGAGACGGCCACGCCCGTCTTGATCGCGTCCGCACCGAGCGAGCTCGCGATGCCGAGGCCGTCGTAGATGTCGAGGCCGTAGTTGGGGAAGAAGCTCTGGGTCTTCGCCTGCGGCATGAAGGCGACGGCGCCCTGCCCGCCCGAGGGGGTGAACAGCACCACGTTGACGCCGTCGGCCTTGAACTTGAGGATGGCGTTGCCCGCCGCCGAGTTCACGTTGGCGAACGTCGCCTCGTTGGTGGCGCCAGTGAAGCTGAACGTCTCGTAGGGGATCTTGAGCTTCTTGAGCTTCGGTCCCCAGACGTCGTCCGCGAGCGCCTTGCCCTGGCCCGAGCCGTCGTCGTGCACGAGGATGCCGACCTTCGCGTCCTTCGGGAACAGGCCGTTCTGCTTGTAGATGTCGATGAACGAACCCCACCGGCACGTGTAGATCCCGGCCGGCGTGTAGACGTACCCGGCGTACTTCTTCGCGTCCGCGCACGTCGGTGGGTAGTTGGTGCTGATCTGGAACATCGGCGTCTTGGCCTTGGCGAAGCAGTCGACCGCGACCTTCGTCTCGTAGGCGGTCGAGTACACCGCGAACACCTTCGTGTCCTGGGTGAAGGCCGCGCACTCCTGCTGTGACGTCTGGTTGAAGTCGGAGGAGCGCGCCGAGAAGTTGAACGGCACGACCTCGACCTGACAGCCGGCGACGCCGCCGGCGGCGTTCAACGCCGCCGCGCCCGACTTGTAGCCGTCGATGATCGCCTGATCGGCGGGAAGGGTCGCGGTGTCGGCGCCGAGGTCGCCGACGTTCGTCGCCACCGAGCCGAAGTACGAGACACCGAGCTTGATCGACCCGGACGGATCCGGGCAGCTCCCGCTCGCCGCCGACTTGGCGGCGCCGGCGGGCCCGACGAAGAGGGCGCTGGTGGCGAGCACCACGGCCACGAACCCGACGAGCGCGACGCGCGCGCCCCTGGACCTTCCCGAGACGACCATGGTTCCCCCCATGCGGCCGAACGGCAGGCGATGTCGGTGCAGACGCGGATCTGCACGTCCTGTGAAAAGGAGAATCTCACAGCTGCGCGCCCACCACAAGGGCGCGCGGCGCTTCCTTTGCGAGGACGGCGCCCGCGAGATCAGTCGCCGAGGAGGCGCGCCTTGATCGCGAGCTTGTCGGGCTTGCCCGACCCCAGCCACGGCACATCGGCCTCGTCCCAGATCTCGATGCGCGTCGGCACCTTGAAGCCCGAGATCAGCTCGCGCGAGCGGCGCTGCACGTCGACGGGATCGATGGTGTGGCCCTGTGACGGCACGAGCACCGCCGTGACCTCCTCACCGCGTTCGGGATGCGGCATCCCGACGACGAAGGCGTAGAGGATCTCGGGGAACGTCTCCTCGAGGAACAGCTCGACCTCGCGCGGCGCGACGTTGGCGCCCTGGGACTTCACCATCTCGGTGAAGCGACCCACGAAGTAGGGCCGGCCCTCGTGCATGAACACGCGGTCGCCCGTGTGCAACCAGCCGTCGTCGTCGAAGACCTCGTGGCGCTCCTTCTTGTAGTACCCGTGCATCAGGCCGTAGCCGCGCACGAGGAGCTCGCCCTCGGCCATGTCGGGTTGGTCCTCGCCGGTCTCGGGATCGATGGCCCGGTGCTGCACCGACATGATGTTGCCCACCGTCTCGCTCATGCCACGGTGGCCGGGGATCCCCGGGACCGGGGACGCGTTGAGGGCCACGTCGGCCGGGCCGACGGTGAGCCCCGCGATCTCGGGCAGCTTGCGAGTGGCGAACGACGGGTCGTCGCGCATCGCCTGGATGAGCGACGGCCACCCCATCACCGAGGTGGCCTGGTACTCCTCGATCATCGCCAGCGCGGCGCCGGGCTCGAAGCGCTCGATCACGAGCACCGTGGCGCCGGTCTGGAGCGCGGCGCCGAGGATGAGGGTGCCGCCGATCCAGAAGAAGGGAAAGGCGCAGAAGAACACCGGCGGCTCGGAACCGGGCACCAGGAGCGCCGACATGCCCGCGGTGGCGCGGATCACCGTGGCGTGCGTGTGCACGACGCCCTTGGGATCGGCGCTCGAGCCCGACGTGTAGGTGACCTGCGCGAGGTCGGCGGGCACGACCTCGGCCTCGAGCGCGGCGAGGAGCTCGTCGGTGATGCCGGCGGGAAGGTCGGGCTCCGCCTCGAGGTCGACCGGCGTCGCCCACGCACGATCGACGTCGCCGGTCACCCAGACCGAGCGCAACGACGGCGTGTCGGCGAGGAACAGCGCAGGCCCGTCGGCCTCGGCGAGGCCGGGCACGCTGTCCTCGAGCATCTGCTGCATGTCCTTGCCGAGCACGGTGCTCGCCATGATCAGCGTGTCGACGTCGCCGATGCGCAGGACCTTGCGGATCTCCGACGGCCGATACGTGGTGGCGAGCGGCATGACCAGCGCGCCGATGCGGCTCGCCGCCAGCCACGCGACGACCCACTCCTGGCCGTAGGTGAAGTAGAGCCCCACACGGGTGCCCTTGCCCATCCCGGCCGCGAGCATCCGCTTGGCCAGGTGCCGCGACGCGACCTCGGCCTCGGCATAGGTCATGCGGCGCGCGGGCGTGACGATGAACGGGCGGCTGCCCGAGATCTCCACCGCGTGGTGCAACGCGTCGGGGATGGTCGGGCGGAACGCGGTCTCCGGGTACTCCACGGCGTGATTCTCCTGCAAGTGGCTCGGGCGGCGCATCATCGGGCGACCGCTTCGTCGCGCGCAACCGGCACGCACCCGCCAGAGCGGGCCCGTGCCGGCGGGCGCGCCGATCCGGTGTGGACGGCGACGGTACTTCCGAGAGCGGTTAGGCCGTCGGGAGGTCGAGGAAGCGAGCGAGGTTGTCGCTCATGATCTCCTTCGTCTGGGTCTCGTCGAGGTTCTTCAGCTGGCCGAGGTACATGCTCGGCTCGGGGAGGCCCTCACCGTGCGGGAAGTCGGAGCCGAACACGATCGGCTTGGTGCCGACGGCCTCGACGATCCGATCGACGTTCTCCTCGGGGAACGGGGCCACGAAGACGTGGTCCTTGAAGTACTCGCTCGGACGACGCTCGAGCTTGCGACCGAAGCTGGCGCGCCGACCCATGAGGAACGAGTGGTCGAGCTTGCGCACCGTGTAGGGCACCCACACCGTGCCCTGCTCCGACAGGAGGAGCTGCATCTTCGGGAAGCGTGCGAACCAGCCCTGCAGGATCGCGGCTCCGGCGGTCTCCATCGCGGGACGGTCGCCGTAGTAGAAGACCCACTGGAACGCGTTCATGTCGCCCAGCATCACCTCTTCCTCGGACCAGTCGAGGCCCTGCGCGCCGTAGCGGGTGACGGTGGCGAGGTGGGTGGTCAGCTTGATGCCGGCCTCGGAGCAGATGTCCCAGAACCGGTCGTTCTCGGGGCGGAACGGCGACGTGTGCATCGAGGGGCCCTGCGAGGTCTGGATGACCTTGGGGACCTCGATCTTCATGATGTCGTCGAGCTGCGCGAGCGCGGCATCCGGGTCGGCGAACGACACGAACGGGGGCGTGAAGAGCCGGTTCTCGTAGTTGAAGCCCCACTCGTTGCCGAGGTAGCGGTTCAGCGCGGTGAGGTTGGCGTAGAGGCCGTCGTAGTCGTCCTCGAACTCGACCTCGGTGCCGGGCAGCGTCGCGAAGTTGACCGCGGCGCCGATGCCCTGCGAATCCATGACGGTGAGGCGGTCAGCGGGGTTGTCGAGCTGCTCCTGCATCGCCCGGTACTTCCGCGCGAACTCCTTGCGGCCCTCGGCGTCGAGGTCCTTGAGCGGGTTGAGGCGGGTGAGGAGCGACCCCGGCACCGGCGCGCCACCCATCTCCTCGGAGCCGCCCGCGTCGGACACGCCGACCTCGGCGAGCTGGTCGTTCGAGCCCACCACCTGGAAGTTCTTGAACGTGAACCGCGCCGGGCGACCGTTGTAGAGCGCCTGCGGGAACCCGCTGTCGGTGGTGACGTAGCGGATGGCCATGTCGCGCTTGTCGGGGTCGATGTACTTCTCGTAGGCGCCACGGGCGGGCGTCGAGTGCTCGTCGGCGTCGTTGATGGGGTACGGCAGGGCGTTGGCCGACTGCTCGCTGGACTGGGTCGCGGTCATGTCACTCCTGATGTCGCTCGGTGGCGCGGGAACGGGAACGAGGCGTGCCGTGAGATGGGCCCCGAAAGTTGGACTGAGTCTAACTGAATGCAGACGCAGGATCAACCAGGCAGGCGCTCGCCTCACCCAGGCCCCGGATCCCGGCGAGGAGCAGCGCGGCCCGCAGCCGGAACGCCGCGGCGAGATCGGGCTCGACGCCTGCGATCCACGACGAGATCGCGCCGACCGTCATGGTGCCCATCACCTCGCCCAACACCCGGGCGTCGGTCGCGTCGGGGAGGTGGCCCGACTGCTGGGCGTGGAAGAACACCAGCGCGAACGACCGCTGGAACCCGTAGCGCTCCTCGCCAGGCTCGGTGTCGCGACGGGCGGTGTTCCGGTAGAACTCGGCGAGGGTGCGGCCGACCGCAGCGCGCGGGGTCTCGGAGATCCGCCGAGCCAGCCCTGTGAGCAGGGTGTCGAGCACCGCGTCGACCGGCGCGTCGCCGGCGAGCGCGGCGGTGGCGTCGCGCAGCGTCGCCTGCGAGGTGAACCACCCGATCTCGAGGAGGATGTCTTCCTTGTGGGCGAAGTGGAAGTAGAAGGTCCCCTTCGTGACGCCGGCTTCGCGGGCGATCTCCTCCACCGTCGTGTCGTCGATCCCCGTCTCGAACCCACGCTCGGTCCACAGCCGCATCGCGGCATCGACGAGATCGCGCCGGGTGCGTCGCGACCGCTCCTGCACAAGACCCGAGCGGCGCGGACCGTTCTCCCTGCGCTCCGCGGACGGCCCTGGCTCGCCAGATCGGGGCATCGACGAAGTTTAGGCGCGGTCCAACGACCGGACGCTCCGCACGCCGGTCAGCGGAGCGCGGAGCGCGCCGACGACAGGTGCTCGAGGGTGCGTGTGCGGTCGTCGTCGTTGCCGCTCGGGATGGCCACGAAGTCGGTGGCGCCGATCTCCGCCAGGCGCGTGAGCTGCGCCGTCACCGACGCCTCGTCACCCACGATCGACACGTCACCCGGGCCCTCGACGCCTTCGCGGTCGAGCACCGCGCGGTACACCGGGATCCGGCCGTAGCCCTCGAGCTGGCTGTCGGCCTGGGCGCGACCGTACGCCTCGTCGTCGGTGACGATCGTCGGCAGCGGCACCACGATGCGCGGCGCGGGCCGGCCGGCGTCTGCCGCCGCTGCGTTCACCAGCGGCACGATCTGCTCGGCCAGCGTGATCGGTCCCGTGCACCACGTGACGGTGCCGTTCGCGACGCCCCCGGCGAGCGCGAGCATCCGCGGCTGGAGCGCGGCGAGGAGCACCGGCGGCGCGTCCGCCCCGGGGATGGCGAGCTGCGACCGAGCGGTGATGGTCTCGCCCTCGACGTTGACGGCCCGATCGACCAACAGCGGCATCAGCGCTGCGAGGTACTCGCGCATGTGGCGCGCCGGCTGGTCGTAGGAGATGCCGTACGAGCCTTCGATTGCCATCTTGTGCGACAGGCCCAGGCCGAGCACCAGGCGTCCACCCGCGGCCGCGTTGGCCGTGAGCGCCTGGGCTGCGAGCGCGACCGGGTGGCGGGGGTAGGTGGGGATGACCGAGGTGCCGAAGGCGACCTCGGGCACCTCGCGTGCCGCGACGGCGATCGCGGTGAGCGCGTCGAAGCCCGCGCTCTGGGGCATCCACAGCGAGTCGAACCCCATCCCCGCGGTCGATCGGAACCGGGAGACCATCTCGTCGATGGTCCCGTACTCCTTGGTCGGGAAGAAGACCCCGAGCTGCATGGCACACTCCCTGGTCGCCGGCAGCGCGGGAGCGTAGTTCGACGGAGCCAAACTTCTCAACGGTCGTGGCCGCGTCGGGCCACGACGGGGTCGATGCGTTGGTGGCACCGACGGACACGGACCAGACTGCGAAGTGAGCGACCCTGAAGACATGCCTGAAGACATGCCTGAAGACATGGAGGAGATGCCGTGCCCGTCAACGTGTCGACCCACGGCAGCACGGTCGTCGTGCAGATCGACCGACCCGAGCGCCGCAACGCACTCGACGGCGCGACGCTCGGCGGCATCGGCACGGCGTTCACCGACGCCGAGCACGACCCGGCGGTGCGCGCCGTCGTCCTCACCGGTGCGGGCAGCGACGTGTTCTGCGCCGGAGCCGACCTCAAGGCGGTCGGCGACGAACGCGTCACCCCTCCGGGCATGCCGGGCATCGAGGTGTTCACCACCCGCTGCTACCCGAAGCCCGTCATCGCGGCGGTGAACGGCGCCGCGGTGGGTGGGGGCCTGGAGCTCATGTTGGCCTCCGACATGGTCGTCGCGGCCGAGCACGCCACGTTCTCGGTCCCCGAGGTGAAGCGGGGCCTCGTCGGTGCGGGCTGCACGACCCGCCTGGCCGCACGGCTCCCACCCGCGATCGTGTTCGAGCTCTGCTGCGTGGGCGACGCGTTCTCCTCGACCCGCGCGCTCGAGCTCGGTCTCGTGAACCAGGTCGTGCCGGGCGACGAGGTCCTCGACGCCGCGCTCGCTCTCGCCGATCGCATCACCGCCAACGCACCGCTCGCGCTGCACATGACCAAGCAGCTCCTCTGGGACGAGGCGGGGATGCACGACGCCGACGAGTGGCGCGCCATCCGGTCGAAGGCGTCGCCGGTGTTCGCGAGCGACGACGCGCGTGAAGGCGCCGCCGCGTTCGCCGAGCGACGACCGCCGCAGTGGACCGGCAAGTGAGCGCAGCCGGCGTGACGCCGATGACGCGTCCCGAGGATCCGCGGCGCTCGTTCCCGACGCGCGTGCCCGGGTCGGTGCGGCGCGTGATGCACCTCGACTACGACTGGGTCGACGCCATCGACGTCGTGGTGCGCGGCGCGGCGCGCGACGAGACCTCGTTGCCCGACGGCTCGGTGCGCGTCGACGACGAGACCACCATGCACGTCGTCACAGCGGCGGGGCTCATCACCGAGTTCGCGCTGGACGGTGCACCGTTCGATCCCGCGGCGTTCGTCGGACACCCGTTGCGCCAGGGCTTCCGTGCCCTCAGCCGGAGCCACTTCACGCCTGACGGGTCGAACGTCGGGTTGCTCCTCGACGACATCTCGGGCGCGATGGTCGCGGCCAGCTACGTGACGGCGCTCCGGATGAGCACCGAACCGCTCGACGCGGACGAAGCGGCCGCGATGGTCGCCGCCGCGCCGCCTCCGCCCGAGGTCTCACCCGTCGACGCCGCGGACGCGCTGCAGCGCGGCCAGGCCGACCTCTGCTCGGGATGGCGCTCCGACGGCACGATGATGGTGATGATCCGCGCCGGCGAGCCGATGCGCTTCCACCCGATCCCCGCCGTCGCGCTGCTCCCCGACGGCAGCGACGGGTGGCCGAGCGCGCCGATCCCCTCGCCTGGCCTGCGGCGACACCGCCGCATCGACGTGCTCCCCGGCCCCGACGCGTGGCACGTCGACGCGTGGTTCCGCGACACCTACTGCGCACCCGACGGCACGCTCGGCTCCCTGCACGAGTACACCGTCGAGGCCACGGTCGACCCCGCCACCCACACGTTGCTCGACGTGCGCGCGATCCCGCACGCGCTCCCGTGGCGCGAGTGCCCGGCGGCCGCCGACGCGGTCGGCAAGCTCGCGGGGCACCGGGTCGAGGACCTCCGCGCCACCGTGCAACGCACGCTGCTCGGCATCGAGAGCTGCACCCACCTCACCAACGAGCTGCGCGAGCTCGCCGATCTCCCTGCGATGGTGGCGCGTTCACGAGCGTGACGGCAGGCGCGGCCGCAGACGCTCGCCGTAGCATTTGGTCATGACCATTCCGCTCCGCCACGGCGTGTTCCTCGCGCCGTTCCACTCCCTCGCCGAGAACCCGACGCTCGCGATGGAGCGCGACCTCCAGCTCTGCGAGCTGCTCGACGAGCTGGGCTTCCACGAGGCATGGATCGGCGAGCACCACTCGGGCGGGCTCGAGACGATCGACTCACCCGAGATGTTCATCGCAGCCGCCGCGCAGCGCACGAAGCACCTGCGTCTCGGCACCGGTGTGGTGTCACTTCCCTACCACCATCCCCTCAACGTGGCGAACCGCATCATCCAGCTCGACCACATGACCCGCGGGCGCGTGATGTTCGGCGCCGGCCCCGGACTGCTGGCGTCCGACGCGCTCATGATGGGCATCGAGCCCGAGGACACGCGCCGCCGGATGGCCGAGGGGATCGACGTCATCCTGCGGCTCTTCCGCGGCGAGTTCGTCACCGAGACGACCGACTGGTACACGATGCGCGACGCGCACACGCACCTGCGTCCCTACACGCAACCCCACCCCGAGGTGTGCGTGGCGAGCGCGGTCACGCCGTCGGGTGGCCGCATGGCAGGTCTGCACGACCTCGGAATGCTGTGCGTGGCGGCCGGCGACCGCGCCGGGTTCGACGCGCTGGCCACCAACTGGGAGGTCGCGTGCGAGATCGCCGCCGAGCACGGACGCGAGATGGACCGCAGCCGCCTGCGGTGCGTCGTGCAGATGCACCTCGCCGACACGCGCGAGCAGGCGATCGAGAGCATTCGTTGGGGTTGCGAGGAGAACATCCGCTACTTCAACAACAACCAACCGCGCTTCGACGTCCCCGAGGGCGTCGACTACGTCGACTGGGTGCTCGAGCACGAGATCGCGGTGGTCGGCACACCCGACGACGCGATCGCGCGCATCGAGCGGCTCTACGAGAAGCAGGGAGAGTTCGGCGCCGTCCTGGTGATGGTGAACAACTGGACCGACTGGCCGGCGATCCGACGCTCGTTCGAGCTGTACGCGCAATACGTGATCCCGCACTTCTCACGCGCCAACGACAACCGCCAGCGCTCGTACGAGTGGGTCACGAAGCACCAGTCGGAGCTGGTCGAGAAGCGGGTGAGCGCCGCGCAGCAGATGATCGCCCAGCACGACGCGGAGCGCGGTGGCGCCACGAGACCCGAAGGCGGCGAGGCGACGTCGAAGACCCTGAGCTGACGTGCACGACGATCCGACCGTCGTCGGCGCGCAGGTCCTGCTGCGTCCTGCGACCGTCGACGACGCGCCGGTCGTGCTCGAGATCCTCTCGCGACCGGAGGTGTCGCAGTGGTGGCCGGGCGAGACCCTCGACTCGCTCCGCGAGACGTTGACGAGCGCGACGGAGCACTCGTTCCTCGTGCTCGAGGATGATCGACCGGTCGGCTTCATCCAGTACTACGAGGAGCTCGATCCCGAGTACCGACACGCCGGGATCGACGTCGCGCTGCACCCCGACGTGCACGGCCGCGGCCTCGGCACCGACGCGGTCCGCACGCTCGCGCGTCACCTCGTGGCCGCGCGCGGACACCACCGCCTGATCATCGACCCGGCCGCGGCGAACGCGCGCGCGATCCGCTGCTACGAGAAGGTCGGGTTCCGCGTCGTCGGCGTGATGCGCGAGTACGAGCGCGGTGCCGACGGCCGCTTCCACGACGGCCTCCTCATGGACCTCCTCGCGTCCGAGCTCGACGAGCCTGCGTAGCTCTGGCCGCTCGGGTCAGGCCGTGTGATCGACCCGGTCGCGCACCAGGCGTTCGAGCAGATCCAACAGGATCTCGGCCTGCAACCCCCAGAGCAGCTCACCGTTGGGCAGCGCGAACGACGCCATCGTGCCGCCGTCCGGCAGGTTGCGGTCACCGAAGCGACCCTCGGCCATGAAGTGTGCGAGCGGCACCACGGCGAGCTCGCTCACCAGTGCACGAGGAGGCGTGAAGGTGAAGCCCTCGGGCGGCTCGACCACGAACGTCGACACGAGGAAGCCGTTCATGACCGGGCCGTGGGTCTCGAGCTGCGCCAGCAGCTCCACGTCGTCCCGTGGGACGCTGAGTTGCTCCGCGGCGTTCCGCAGCGCCGCACCGGCCATCGTCGCGTCGGTGCGATCGACGCGCCCGACGGGGAAGACCCACATGCCCGGGTTGTTCTCCACGGTCGCGGAGCGCCTGACGATCACGACCGCGGCTTCGCCGTCGACATCGACGATCGGCACCGCAGTGGCTGCGAGGGTCGGCTCGTCGACGTCGTGGTGCAGCCTGCGCAGCTCCGGCTTCGGCAGGTGCGCGCAGAGCTCGCGCACCTCACGGATCGAGAACCCCCGCGCGTCGGGGAACAGCCGCTCCCGCACCGGCCCGTCGTCCGGCGTGTCCCTCGGCCTGTCGACCATGGGGTGACCCTAGGCCCACTCGCCCCGAACGCGCCCGACTCGCTAGGTTCCGTGACCTCAGAGGCCGTGGTCGTGGCCGCAGACGCAGACGAGGGGACGGACCAAATGGGCGTGTTCGACGGCAAGGTCGCGATCGTCACCGGTGCAGGGCGCGGGATCGGGCGCTCCGAGGCCCTCCTGTTGGCGAGTGAGGGCGCGAAGGTCGTCGTGAACGACCTCGGAGGCTCCGGCGCGGGTGAGGGCGCCGACCAGACCCCCGCGCAGCAGGTGGTCGACGAGATCAAGGCGGCCGGCGGCGACGCCGCCGCGAACTACGACGACTGCTCGAGCTGGGCCGGCGCCGAGGGCATGGTGAACCAGGCCATCGAGACGTTCGGCGGTCTCGACGTGCTCATCTGCAACGCGGGGATCCTGCGCGACAAGATGAGCTTCAACATGTCCGAGGACGAGTTCGACTCGGTCATCCGCGTGCACCTCAAGGGCCACTTCGCGCCGTCGCACTTCGCCGGTCGCTACTGGCGCGAGAAGGCCAAGGCGAGTGGCGAGCCGGCGAACGCGGCGATCGTGATGACGTCGTCGGAGTCGGGGCTGTACGGCAACGCCGGACAGGTCAACTACGCCGCCGCCAAGATGGGCATCGCGTCGATGACGATCGTGCTCGGCCGCGAGCTCGAGCGCTCGGGCGTGCGCGTGAACGCGATCGCGCCGGTTGCCGCCACCCGGCTCCTCGGCACCGTCGGCCAGGGCGAGGAGATGGCCGAGAACCCGATGCTGTCGCCCGACAACCCGGCAGCGGGCGCGGTGTGGTTGGCGTCGCCGCTCGCGGAGGGCATCAGCGGGCAGGTGCTGAAGATCGCCGGTGGCGTCGCGCAGATCGTGCAGGGGTGGACGCCGGTGACGCAGATCACGTCCGATCAGATCTGGACGTTGGACGCCCTGAACGCCGGGCGCGCCACGCTGTTCGCCGATCGCGACTCGGGTGTCCCGCCCTTCCGCGTCGGCAACCTCTGACCGGCGGGCGAGGCCCGAATGGAGTCGTGACGCGGTTCGTCTCCCACTGCCGGATCTGTTCGCCGCTGTGCGGGCTGCTGGTCGACGTGGAGGACGGCCGCGTCACGCACGTCGCCGGTGATCCCGACCACCCGCTGACGCGCGGGTTCACCTGCACGAAGGGGCGTCACCTCGGCGCGTTGCACCACGCGCCCGATCGCTTCCTCACCGCGCAGCGACGCGGTGACGACGGCCTCGAGCCGATCGGCACCGACACCGCGATCGACGAGATCGCGGCTCGGCTGCGCGCCATCCTCGACGAGCACGGCCCCGACTCGATCGCGTTGTTCGTCGGCACGCACACCTACACGGCGTCGCTCACCTACAGCTTCGCCGGCGCGTGGCTGCGCGCAGTGGGGTCACGCCAGCGCTACTCGACGATGACGATCGACCAGTCGGCGAAGTGGGTTGCGGAGACGCGACTCGGCGCGTGGGGCGGCGGCCGTCAACGCTTCGAGGACGCCGACGTGTGGTTGCTCGCGGGCACCAACCCGCTGGTGTCGATGCAAGGCGGCGATCTCACCGGCTTTCCCGTGCACGACGGCCTGCGCCGTCTCGAGGAGGCACGCGCGCGCGGCTTGCAGCTCGTGGTGGTCGACCCACGGCACACCGAGACCGCCGCGCACGCGGATGTCCACCTGCAACTCGTGCCGGGCACCGACGTCGTGCTGTTCGCGGCGCTGCTGCGCGTCATCCTCGCGGAAGGCCTGCACGACGCGGTGTTCTGCGCACGCTGGGTCGAGGGTCTCGACGCGCTGCGCGCGCTCGTCGACCCGATCACGCCTGCGGTCGCGGCCTCGGTCACCGGGCTCGACGCCGAGTTGCTCGTCGAAGCGGCGCGCGTGTTCGGACGGGCGAGCCGGGGCATGGCGAAGAGCGGCACCGGTCCGGACATGGGGCCGCACGCGAACGTGGCCGAGCACCTCGTGCAATCGCTCAACGTCGTGTGCGGTCGCTACCCGCGTGCCGGCGACCGCTACGCAGGCTCGGGAGTGCTCAGTGGGGCGCGGACGCTCCGGGCGCAACCGCTCCCGCCGGCCCGCCACGGCGCGCCCGGCCACCATCTCGGGCACACCGGGGTGGCGCCGCTCATGGGCGAGCTCCCCTCTCCAGCGCTCCCCGACGAGATCCTGCACGCGGGGCCAGGACGCGTCCGCGCCCTGATCGTCTCGGGCGGCAACCCCGTGGCCGCATTCCCCGACCCGGATCGGATCGTCGAAGCGCTCGGTGCGCTCGACCTGCTCGTCACCGTCGACCCGTTCCCCAGCGAGACCGCGTTGCTCGCGGACTACGTCATCGCGCCGACCATGTCGTTCGAGCGACCCGAGCACACGCGCGGCTACGAGCACTTCTTCTCCGAGCCGTTCGCGCAGCACTCCCCCGCCATCCTCCCCCGCCCGGGGGACGTGATCGACGATTGGGAGTTCTTCTTCGAGCTGTCCTCGCGGATGGGCCTGCTCCTCAACATCGGCGACCGGGTCTGGGAGCCCGGCGCGCCGCGCCCGACCGCTGAGGAGCTCCTCGAATCGTTCGCCTCGCGCGCGCAGGTGCCCTACGACGCGGTTCGCAGCGCGCCACACGGCGCGATCTTCTCGGAGGTCGCGCCGACGTTCGTCGGCCCACCGACCGTCGCCGAGGAGACCGACCCGCACGCGCGCTTCGAGCTGCTCGCCGACGACGTCGCTCGTGAGCTGCGCGTCGCGCTCGACGACTGCCTGGGCGCCGCCGCGACGCGTCGCCGCCGACCGTTCCTCCTCACGGTGCGTCGCAGCAAGCAGGCGATGAACTCGCTCGAGCCGCGGGCGCCCGGCGACGAACCCGAGAACCCGTGCTTCGTCCACCCCGACGACCTCGCGATGCTCGGCGTGCGCGACGGCGACCTCGTCGACGTCACGTCCGACCACGGCGCGATCACGACGGTGGCGGCGGCCGACCACACGCTGCGGACCGGCGTAGTGTCGATGACCCACGCCCGCGCACCGAGCCCCGCACGGCTGCTGAGCCTCGTCGAGCACCGACAGCCCGTCAGCCTCATGCCGTGGATGACCGCCGTGCCGGTCACCATCACCGCCGCGAGAGAGGACCTGCGATGACGAAGCTCGACCTCGAGACCGTCGACCACCTGCTGAGCACGACGCGTGCAGTGCGGCGGCGCCTCGACTTCACGCGCCCGGTCCCCCACGACGTGATCCTCGAGTGCCTTCGCCTCGCGGTGCAGGCACCGACCGGCAGCAACGCGCAGCTCTGGCGCTGGTTGGTGATCGACGAACCGGACACGCTCCAGGCGATCGCGGAGCTGTACCAGAACCCGCCGGCCACGCCGCGGGGCCCCGGTGAAGCACGGCCCGAGCAGACGCCGCAGCAAACGCGCGTGATGGAGTCCGCCTTCTACCTGCGCGACCACATCCACGAGGTGCCGATGTACGTCATCCCGTGCACGCAGGACAAGGGAGGTGCGGCGGGGTGGCAACCCTCGATGTATCCCGCGGTGTGGAGCTTCATCCTCGCGTTGCGCAGCCGTGGGCTCGGCTCCGTGATCACCACCGTGCACCTCAACCGCGAGCGCGAAGCGGCCGAGCTGCTCGGCGTGCCCGACGGCTACGTGCAGTCCTGCCTGCTCCCCGTCGCGTACTTCACCGGCGACGACTTCAAGCCCGCGGTCCGTCGTCCCATCGAAGAGATCACGTACTGGAACCACTGGGACAACACGACCGCCTGACCCAAACCGCGAACTGGCGTCAATTCGGCTGAAGAATCCAGCTGTTTTGACGCCAGTTCGTTGTGGGCGTCAGCGCAACGACCGGAAGAAGGTCTGGACGTCGTCGACGAACGCCTCTGGTTGCTCCATCGCCGCGAAGTGGCCGCCGCGCTCGTGCTCCGTCCAGTGGACGATGTTGTAACGACGCTCCGCGTGCACGCGCTCGCACCGGCCGATCTCGCCCGGGAAGTTCGCGACGCCGGTCGGCACCGTGACCTTCGCCCGCGGCACCGCGTCCGCGCCTGCCTGTCGCATCTCCCAGTAGAGGCGCGCCGACGACGCACCGGCGGTGTTCACCCAGTAGAGCATGATGTTCGTGAGCACCTGGTCCTTGGTGAACGCACGCTCGACGTCGCCGTCGCAGTCGCTCCACTCACGCAACTTCTCGACGATCCACCCGGCGAGCCCCGCGGGTGAGTCGTCGAGCAGGTAGCCGATGGTCTGCGGCTTCGTGCCCTGGATCTGCTGGTAGCCGCTTCCGGTCGTGTTGAACCGTCGACTCGGCGCGGACGGCTCCGGCGGCGCCTCTCCCTTCGGTGGCGGCACGGTGAGGAAGTTCACGTGGAGCCCGATCACCCGGTCGGGAAAGAGGTCGGCCATGTTGCACACGATCATCGAGCCCCAGTCGCCGCCCTGCACCCCGTAGCGCTCGTACCCGAGCTCGGCCATCAGCGCGCCGAACGCCTCCGCGATCTTCCGCGGGTTCCAGCCGCGCTCGGTCGTCGGCGCCGAGAACGCGTACCCGGGGAGCGACGGGATCACGAGCGAGCACGCGTCAGCGGGGTCGGGCGGGTTCGTGAACCCCTCGATGGTGTCGAGGAACTCGACGACCGAGCCGGGCCATCCGTGCGCGAGCAGCAAGGGCATCGCGCCCTCGTGGGGTGAGCGCACGTGCAGGAAGTGGATGTGCTGCCCGTCGACCTCCGTCATGAAGTTGTCGAACGAGTTCAGCCGCGCCTCGTGCGCGCGCCAGTCGTAGCCGTCACGCCAGTACTCCACGAGCTCGCGCTCGTAGGCCAGCGGCGTGCCCTGCTCCCACCCGATCCCGTCGATCTCGTTCGGGAACCGCGTTCGAGCGAGGCGCTCGTGCAGGTCGTCGAGGGTGGACTGCGGCACGTCGATGCGGAAGGTTTCGATCACCGCCTTCTTGTAGTCGCCGGACGCGACCGAGGCAACCGGCGGCTCCCGCCGCGCGGGCCGCTGCGTAGGATCGCCCGATGACCGACGCGTTCGCGCATCCCACACCGGCCGAGGCGAGTCCTCGCGACGTCGACCACCTCGTCGCACTGCTCGAGCTCGAGGAGATCGATCGCGACCTCTACCGGGCGACGAACCCGGCCGACTCGCAGCGCTTCCGGCTGTTCGGCGGGCAGGTCGCGGCCCAGGCCGTGCGCGCGGCGAACCTCACCGCACCCGAGGGTCGGATGCTCCACTCACTGCACGGCTACTTCCTGCGCCCCGGAAGCCCCGATCGCCCGACGATCCTGCACGTCGACCGCGACCGCGACGGCCGCTCGTTCAGCGCGCGCCACGTGGTCGCACGCCAGAACGGCGACGCGATCTTCAGCATGCTCGCGTCGTTCCACGTCGACGAGTCCGGCGACGACCTGCAGGTGCCTGCGCTCCCCGACGTGCCCCTTCCCGAGGACCTCAGCGAGGGCGAGTTCTTCGGCTTCGGCCCGATGTTCGACCTCCGGACCGTGCCTGCACCCAACCAGTCCGACGGCAACCGGCGCCTCAACCGCTACTGGGCGCGCACGCGCGCGCCGCTCCCCGACGACGCGCTCGTGCACCAGTGCGTGCTCACCTTCCTCTCCGACGTCGGCACCGGCTTCTACGAGCTGCCCACCCGCGACACGCCCATGGGCGGCCCGAGCCTCGACCACGCCGTCTGGTTCCACGACCCCGACGTCCGCCTCGACGACTGGGTGCTGTTCGACCTCGCTGCGGTCCGCCTGGCTCGCGGGCGCGGCTACTACACCGGCTCGGTGTACGACTCGAGCGGAACCCTCGTCGCGAGCATCGCCCAGGAGCACCTGTGGCGTGAGCTGCGCCTCCCACCGGGCATGGAGTTTCCGGGGATGAAGCCGCCGGAGCCGCCGGAGCAGCCGACCGCGTAGGGCGGGCCGACCCGATCCCGACCGGGCCGGTTGGACATCGCAGCGCGCAGCGGTGAGTCTGTCGGCATGTCGATTGCGATCACCGATACCCACCGCGAGCTGGCCGACGTCGCGCGCTCGTTCCTCGATGCCAACAAGGCCCGCGCCGCGGCGCGCGACCTGCTCGAGAGCCCCGACGAGGCCCGTCCGCCGTTCTGGGACGAGCTCGCGGCGCTCGGCTGGCTCGGCCTGCACCTCCCCGAGCAGCACGGAGGGTCCGGGTACGGCCTCGCGGAGCTCGTGGTGGTGCTCGAGGAGCTCGGGCGTGCCACGGCACCCGGACCGTTCCTGCCCACGGTGCTGTCCTCCGCGGTGATCGCGCGGTGCGGCACCGACGCCCAGCAGGCGGCGCTGCTGCCCGGGCTCGCCGACGGCTCGCGCGCCGGTGCGCTCGCAACCGCCGGCGCGGCCGCTCGCAGCGGCAGCACCGTGTCCGGTGACGCCGGCCTGGTGCTCGGTGGCGGTCTCGCCGACGTGCTCCTGGTGCCGGTCGGCGACGACGTCGTCGTGCTCGACGCGAGCACGCCCGGCGTCGACGTGAACGTACCCACGAACCTCGACCCGACCCGTCGGGCCGCGAAGGTCACGCTGCACGAGGTGGCGGTCGACGACTCGCGCGTGCTCACGGGCGCGGCGGCCGTCGCCCGCGACCTCACCCTCCTGCTCACGGCGGCCGAGGCCGCCGGTGGCGCGCAGGACTGCGTCGACGCGAGCAGCGCGTACGCGAAGGAGCGCGAGCAGTTCGGCCGCCCGATCGGCATGTACCAGGCCGTGAAGCACCACTGCGCCAACATGCTCGTCGCGGCGGAGCTCGCGACGGCGGCGGTGTGGGACGCCGCTCGTTCGGCCGACGGCCCCGCCGACCAGTTCTCGCTCGCGTGCGCGACCGCCGCGAGCCTCGCCGTCCCCGCGTACCTGAAGAACGCCCAGCTCAACATCCAGATCCACGGCGGCATCGGGTTCACGTGGGAGCACGACGGCCACCTCATCCTGCGTCGCGCCTCGACGCTCGCCGCGCTGGTCGACGCGCGCGCCGCGGCGGCCGCGGTCGCCGGGCACGCGGTCGACGGCGTCACGCGCGACCTCGACTTCACCCTTCCCCCGGAGGCCGAGGAGTACCGCGACGCCACCCGCGTCGCGGCCCAGGAGATCGCGGCGCTCGAGGGCGCCGAGCAGCTCACCCGTCTCATCGACACCGGCTACGTGCAGCCGCACTGGCCCAAGCCGTGGGGCCGCGAAGCGAAGGCGCTCGAGCAGCTCGTGATCGAAGCCGAGTTCGGCGCCGCCGGACTGCAACCCGTGAACTACGGCATCACGGGCTGGATCATGCTCACCATGCTCTCGCACGCCAGCGAAGACCAGATCGCGCGGTGGATCCGTCCGACGCTCGAGCGCGAGCTCAACTGGTGCCAGCTGTTCAGCGAGCCCGACGCGGGCTCCGACGCGGCCGGGATCCGCACCAAGGGCGTGCGCGTCGACGGCGGCTGGGAGGTCACCGGCCAGAAGGTGTGGACGAGCGGCGCGCAGTTCTGCACGCACGGCCTCGCGACCGTCCGCACCGATCCCGACGTCCCGAAGCACGCCGGGATCACGACGATGGTCATCGACATGCACGCCGACGGCGTGGAGGTCCGGCCGCTGCGCGAAGCGACCGGCGCCGCCATGTTCAACGAGGTGTTCTTCGACAAGGTGTTCGTCCCCGACGACGACGTCGTGGGCCAGATCAACGACGGCTGGACCGTCGCTCGCGCGACGCTCGGCAACGAGCGCGTCAGCATCGGCGGCGGTGGCAGCGGGTTCGGTGTGCCCGTCGTCGAGCTGTTCGGCGCGCAGGGTCGCCCCGCCGCGCTCGCCGCCGAGGTCGGCCGGTTCGTCGCGCAGGGCTCCGCGATGCGGGCGCTCAACCTCCGTCGCGTCGAACGTGCGGTCGCGAACGCCGAGCCGGGGCCCGAAGGCAACGTCACCAAGCTGCTGAGCGCGGAGCAGGCCCAGTGGTCGGCCGACCTCGGGCTCGCGCTGCTCGGTCCCGACACCGTGGTGCTGGAGGGCTCGGGCGCGCTGGTGGCGAACGCGTTGCTCTTCACCCGTGCGCTCTCGATCGCCGGTGGCACGTCGGAGATCACGCGCAACCAGATCGGCGAGCGGATCCTCGGCCTCCCGCGCGACCCCCTGATCAAGTAGCGGCGATACTGCACCCTGTCACAGGTGCCACGCTCCTGCGCTAGACATGGGCGGCTCGGACACCTCGGAGGGAGCACCATGGCCGGACCGCTTGCAGGCTTGACCGTCGTCGACCTGACCAGCACGCAGACGGGCGCCCACGTCACGCAGACGTTGGCCGACTTCGGCTGCGACGTGGTCATGATCGAACGACCGGGCGGCAACCCGCTCCGCCGGGAGCCGGCGTGGCCGTTCTGGGCGCGTGGCAAGCGGAGCATCGAGCTGGATCTGAACGATCCCGCCGACCTCGAGGTCGCCCAGGGGCTCGCCGCCGCAGCCGACGTCGTGGTCGACACCTGGCGCCCCGGCGTCGCGGCGCGCTTCGGCCTCGACTACGACACGCTCTCGGCCCGCAACCCACGCCTGGTCTACGCGTCGATCACCGGGTTCGGACGCGACAACGAGCTGTCGCACCTCAAGGCGTACGAGCCGATCGTGATGGCCAAGATCGGCGCGCTCGACGCGTTCTCGGCGCTGTCGACGCGCCCTGGTCCGTGCTACGTCGCGTCGCCGTACTGCACCTTCAGCGCGAGCCAGCTCGGCCTCCACGGCATCCTCGCCGCGCTCGTCGACCGTGAGAGCACCGGCACGGGGCAGTGGGTCGAGACGTCGCTCGTGCAGGGCGTCATCGCGCACGACCCGTGGAACTGGCTGATCCGGTTGCTCACCACGCGCTACGCCGACGCGTTCACCCCGGCTGCGCCGACGAGCACCACCAGCGCGACCGCCGACGCGCCCGCGACCGCGGTGATCGCCTCGCCCATCCACCTCCGCTTGATGGTCGGCTTCACCAAGGACGGCCAGTACATGCAGTTCTCGCAGATGGCCGAGCGCCTGTGGCAGGCGTTCCTCCGTCTCACCGGGCTCGACAAGCTCTCCGAGGACCCCGAGTTCCTCGGGTCGACCTCCGAGGACGACCCGGGCGGGATGATCAAGTGGACCGAGAAGGCACTCGAGATCACCCGGTCGAAGACCTACGCGGAGTGGCTGCAGGAGTTCGAGCGCGAGCCCGACGTGTGGGCCGAGATGTTCCGCGACCACACCGAGCTGCTGCACCACCCGCAGATGGTCCAGGACCATCGCACCACGGAGATCCAGGACCCGACCCTCGGCCCGGTGCTGCAGCCGGGGCCGATCGTGCTCATGTCGGAGACCCCGGCCGAGCTCGGCGCCACCGCCCCCGCGCTCGACGAGCACGCAGCAGCGATCCGCGCCTCCATCGACGCGCCATCGCCCGACGCGTCGCCCGCCGGCGACGAAGCAACTCCGCCGCCCCTCGCCGGCCTCACCATCATCGAGCTCGGCACCTACTACGCCGCGCCCTACGGCGCCACGGTGCTCACCGACCTCGGCGCACGCGTCATCAAGGTCGAGCAGCTCGACGGTGACCCGATCCGCAACATCATGCCGTTCCCCGAGATCGGTGGCATCAAGGTCCTGCAGGGCAAGGAGAGCGTCGCGGTCGACATCGCGTCGGAGGAGGGCCGCGAGGTCGTCCACGAGCTGGTGCGACGCGCCGACGTCGTGCTGCAGAGCTTCCGCGCCGGCGTCGCCGAGCGCCACGGTTACACCGCTGCCGATCTCCTCGCGGTGAACCCCGACCTCGTCTACCTCGACGCGCCCGGCTACGGCACCGGTCCGCCGTTCGGGCAGCGTCCCGCCTACGCGCCCACCATCGGCGCCGGCTCGGGGCTGGGGTACCGCAACGTCGGCGGGCGCCAGAACGTCCCGGGCGATCCCTCGCTCTCGATGCTCGAGGTGCGCCTCTACGCGGCGCGGCTCGGCGCGGCGACGATGTCGGTCGGCCAGGCCGACGGCTTCTCCGCGCTCGGCGTCGGCACGGCCCTCCTGCTCGGGATCCTCGCGAAGCGTCGCGGCGCGCCAGGCCAGCAGATGACGACCTCGATGCTCTCGACCATGGCCCACTGCCTGGCCGAGGACATGATCGAGTACTCCGGCCGTCCCGAGCTCCAGACGCCCGACCACGACCTCAACGGGCTCGGCGCGCGCTACCGCCTCTACCCCACCGCCGAGGGTTGGGTGTTCCTCGCCGCGCCCGCCGACGACGAGTGGCAGGCACTCGCGGCGGAGCTCGACCTCGACCCCGCGCTCGCCGACGACGAGGACGCGCTTGCGGCCACGCTGCTGGAGCGGTTCGCGACCGCGTCCGCCGAGGAGTGGGAGCGCCGGCTCACCAAGGTCGACGTCGCGTGCGTCGCGGTCGTCGCGGGCCCGGTCGAGGAGGTCGTGTGGTTCGGCGGCGGTCTCGGCGAGAAGCTCGGGATCGTCACGGAGGCGACGCACCCCATGCTCGACACCTACCCGCGGCTCACCCCGACCGTCACGTTCTCACGGTCGGAGACCGTCACTGGGAACGCGCCGCTGCTCGGGGCGCAGACCGATGCGGTCCTGCGCGAGCTCGGCTACGACGACGAGCGCATCGCGGCGATGCGGGAGGCCGGGGTCGCGGGCTGATCGCCGGCCACGACCCCGGACGCACGCGCGGGTCCGATCGGCGCACCACGAGCGCGGCGTGCCACACTCTCGCCATGTCGAAGATCCCGATCGTGAACTACCTCGTCCTCGATGACGGCGAACCGCACCTCCAGGCCATGGAGTGCCAGAACTGCGGCGCGCTCACCTATCGAACTCCCATCCAGTGCGGTCGGTGCTACACGCCCGGCCCGTTCGCACCCAAGAAGCTGTCGACGCAGGGAACCCTCCGGGCGTTCTCGGTGGTCAAGCGGGGCGCGGTCGGCAACGGCTTCATCTCTGCGATCGTCGACTTCGACGGGGGCGGCAACGTCAAGGCCAACCTCGTGAACGGCGATCTCGACAACTTCGAGAACAACAAGCTGGGCGCGCCGGTCCGGCTCGTCACCTACACCGTCGACACCGACGACGAGGGCAACGAAGCCGTCGCGTTCGGCTTCGAGACCGTCTGAGAAGAGCAGGAGCTCACCGTGACCGGACAAGACGTCTACATCGTCGGAGTGGCCATGCACCCCTTCGGCCGCTTCCCCGAGAAGTCCTCGCTGCAGATGGGCACCGAGATGATCCTCGCGGCACTCGCCGACGCCCAGCTGTCGATGAAGGACATGCAGGTGTTCGGGTGCGGCTCGCTGTTCGAGAACGGCTCCGGCCAGCGCATCATCAACGAGCTCGGCAACCCGGGCGTGCCGATCTACAACGTCACCAACGCGTGCGCCACGGGCGCCATGGCGGTGCGCGTGCCGTTCATGGAGATCAAGGCCGGGATCGCCGACGTCGGGCTCGCGCTCGGCTACGAGAAGATGGGCAAGGGCGGCATGACCGTGCCCGGGCAGGCCGACATGGCCGCCCGGATGGCCGCGCAGGGCGGCGAGCGGCCGAAGAAGGTGTTCGAGCCCGGCAAGGTGCCCGTGATGACCGAGGGCATCCTCGGCACCAACACCATGCCCGGCACGTTCGCCGAGATCGGCATGGAGTACGCCCGCAACAACGAGGGCGTCGGCTTCGAGCAGTTCGCCAAGGTCGCGGTCAAGAGCCACGAGCACTCGGCGCTGAACCCGTACGCGCAGTACCGCCGGGTGTTCACACTCGAGGAGGTCATGGAGGCCGACATCATCGCGTGGCCCAACACGCTGCCGATGTGCGGTCCCACGGGCGACGGCGCGGCCGCGCTGGTGCTGGTGAGCGGCGACAAGCTGAAGACCCTCCCCGACGACGTCCGCAAGCGCGCGGTCAAGATCAGCGCGTCGGCGCTCTACAGCGACCCGTACAACGAAGACAACATGTCGCCGTCCGCGCCCGACGTGAACACCCTCACCCGTACGGCCGCCGACCGCGCCTACGAGGACTCGGGTGTCGACCCGCAGGACCTCGACCTCGTGGAGCTGCACGACTGCTTCGCCACCGCGGAGCTCGTGCACTACGACAACCTGCGCCTCTGCGAGCCCGGCATGGCCGGCAAGTTCATCGACGAGGGCTCCCCGTACCGCGACGGCAAGATCCCGGTCAACGTGTCGGGCGGCCTCGTGTCGAAGGGCCACCCGATCGGGTGCACCGGCGCCGCGAACATGGTCGAGGTGTCGATGCACCTCCGCGGCGAGGCCGGCGACCGTCAGATCGAGGGTGCGAAGGTCGGCATGACGCACGTGATCGGCCTCGGCTCCACGTGCGCGGTGCACATCCTGGAGAAGGTCACCGCCTGACCGGTGCGCTCAGCGCATCGTGCGGAAGGCCGCCCGCACGTCGGCCACGAACAGGTCGGGCTCCTCGAACGCGGCGAAGTGACCGCCGCGGTCGGGCTCGTTCCAGAAGCGGATGTCGGTGAAGCGCGTCTCGGCCCACCGGCGCGAGAAGCGCACGATCTCCTTCGGGAACACCGAGCAGCCCGTCGGCACCGTCACGGGGCTCGTGTCGCGGTTGCGCAGGCTCTCCCAGTAGAGGCGCGCCGACGACGTGCCGTTGTTCGGCATCCAGTAGAGCATCACGTTGTCGAGGAGGTCGTCGCGCGACACCGCGTCCTCCGGGTGGCCTTCGTTGTCGGTCCAGGCCCAGAACTTCTCGACGATCCACGCGCACTGCGCGGCCGGTGAGTCGGCCAGCCCGTAGCCGAGGGTCTGCGGGCGCGTCTGCTGCTGCGTGGAGTACCCGGTGCCCCAGGTCGCGTGCTCCGCGCTCGCCTCGAGCGAGGCGGTCTCGGCCGGCGTGAGGTCGGCGAGCATCTCGGGGAGCAGGTTCGCGATGGGGAGTTGCAGGTGGATGCCGACGACGTGCTCGGGGTCCTGCTGGGCGATCGTGGTGGTCACGAACGTGCCCCAGTCGCCGCCTTGCGCGCCGTAGCGGTCGTACCCGAGCCTCGCCATGAGCGCAGCCCATGCCGCGGCGATGCGCTCGACACCCCAGCCCGGCTCGGTCGGCTTGTCGCTGAAGCCGTAGCCGGGCAACGAGGGGCACACCACGTGGAACGCGTCGGCCGCGTCGCCGCCGTGGGCGGTCGGGTCGATGAGCTCGTCGATCACCTTCCAGAACTCGACCACGGAGCCCGGCCACCCGTGCGTGAGCACCAACGGCAGCGCCTCGGGGTGTGGCGAGGTGACGTGCACGAAGTGGATGCCGAGCCCGTCGACCTGGGTGCGGAACTGCGCGAACCGGTTCAGCCGCTGCTCCGCAGCCGCGACGTCGTACTGGTCACGCCAGTACGCGCACAGCTCCTGCGCGTACGCGAGCGGCAGACCCTGGGACCAGTCGTCGACCACCTCCGCATCGGGCCACCGGGTGCGCGCCAACCGGTCCCGGAGGTCGCGCACCTCCGCGTCGTCGAACCGGACCTGGAACGGGGTCACGTCGTCGCTCATCGCGGCAACGTATCGCCTAGATGCCAGGCCGTCTCCGCTAGTGGTGGTCGCTGCTTCCGGCCTTGGTGATCGTCAGCGTCGGCACCGGGTTCTCCGGCTCGGGCGCCCCCTTCACGGTGGGCTGGATCCAGCGCACGACCTCGCCGTCGCTGTAGGTCTGCAGCGCCTTGAACTCGAGCTTCTTGACCTTGGTCGGCAGCGGCCCGGCCGAGATCGTGAACAGGTCGAACTGGCCGGGCTCGAGCCCACCCGCGGTCGCGGTCCAGGTGATCTTGCTCACCGCTTCGGTGATCTCACCGCCTTCGGCCTTCACCGGCTTGGCGAGCGTCGTCTTCTCGACGGCGATCGTCCACCCGGTCATCGGCTGCACGCTCACGAACGCGATCGGGTTCTTGGTGGGGATCTCCACCTCGAGCTTCACCGTGTCGGCGTCGTCCTTCTCGTTCGGCACGTTGAAGCTGATGACCTCGAAGCCTCCACCGGGTGCCGACGACGGCTTCACCGTCACGTGGGCGCTCGCGACCCCGCCGCCGACCAGCGCCAGCCCGAGCGCCACCACGACCGTCACCACTCCGAGCCGCCCCGCGTTCCTGGTCATCGTGCTCGCTGCTCCCCTGCTCGACGGGGCGCGCGCCCGAGCGGGCGCGCGCGGATGTCCGATTTCGGATGTGGGGAGTGGTCGCTCGCGACCAGCGAAAAGTTACCGCCGGGTCGTCAGGTGCGCAACGTGAGGAGCCGACCCGAGGCGCTCACGTCGAACGCCCTCGTGATCGCGTCCGACGGAGACCGCACGGTGAGCTCGATTCCGTGGTCCTGCGCGAAGCGCCACGCCTCGACGAGGACGGCGACGCACGCGCTGTCGGGCAACGAGACGCCGGTGAGGTCGATCGCGATCACCGCCGGGTGCTCCTTGGCGAGCGTCAGGAGGTGGTTGCGGAACTGGCCGGCGGCGGCCTGGTCGATCTCGCCGATGACGCCGACCGTGACGTGGTCGTCGACCCGCGACACGGAGCACGAGAACATGGCACCCGGTTCCACGAACGCTCCACCGCTGACGTAGCGCATGCGCCCCTCCCGCTCTTCTCGCTCAGCGGTCTGTCGACGCCGGCGTGCGTGGACTTGACGGGAAAGCCCGACGCGGCCCCGCCGTGTGACCGACGGCACCCCCGCAAGGAAGACGGCCTCGAGGAAGACGGCCTCAAGGAAGACGCGAGGTCCACACCAGCGACCCGGCGGCCGCGGCAAAGGCGAAGACGATGCCGGCACCGACGAACCACATCGTGATCGATCGGAACTCGGGTCGGCTCGCCAGCCGGCTGCCGATGTCCTCGTAGGTCTGGCGGAGCCCCTGCTCCGTGACCGCCTCGGCGTAGCGCCCTCCCGTGTCGCGCGCGATGTCGCGCAGCGCCTCGCGGTTCACGGGCACTGCTTCGTGCACGCCGTCGAGCAGGATCGAGCCGCTGTCGGTGCCGAACGCGATGGTCGACACCTGGACGTCCGCCCGCCGCGCGGCGGCCACCGCCTGCTCGTTCGGACGGCCCGCGTTCGTGCTGCCGTCGGAGAGCAGCACGATGCGCGCCGGCGGTGTCTTCCCGCCGTCGCTCGGCGTCGCCTTGATGGAATCGAGGGAGGCGAAGATCGCGTCACCGATCGCGGTGGAGGGCTGGAGCTCGATGTTCTTCACCGCTGCGCTCACCCGCGCGCGTTGGTGCGTGGGCGGCACCGCAACCTCGACCGAGCCCGCGAAGAGCACGAGACCGAGGCGGAACCGCCGCGGCAGTGTCTTCACGAACGTCTCCACGGATCGCTGCGCGGCGCGCAGACGGGTCGGGTCGACATCGGTCGCCTTCATCGACCGTGACACGTCGACGGCCAGCATCACCGTGGCGGTCTCGCGCGGCACCTGGATCGTGCGGGCTGGGCGCGCGAACGCGAGCACGAGCAGCGTGAGCGCGAGCAGCGATGCCGCGGCTGCGAGGTGTCGCCGCCAGCTCGGGTGCCGGGGCACCACCGAGGCCAGGAGATCGACGTTGGAGAAGCGCACGGCGTACGGGCGACGTTGGCGTTGCACGACGACGTAGCCCACCAACAGCGCGACGACGAGCAACAGCAGCCAGAGCCGCTCCCCCGAGAGGAACTTCACGACGACACCGGCGTGGTCGCGCGCAGACGGTGACGCGGCGCCGCGCGGCCGGCGCGGCGCCGACGCCGGCCGTCGACGTAGCGCACGATGTCGAGCAGCCAGTCGCGATCGGTGCGTAGCACGAGGTGCTCGGCGCCGGCACCCTTGACCATCGCCGCGATGTCGGCGCGTTGCGCGGCCGCGGCTGCCGCGAACCGCGCTCGCACCTTCTCGCTCGCCGTCTGCACCTCGACGCGGCGCCCGGTCTCGGTGTCGACGAGCGTCACGAGTCCAACGGGCGGAAGCTCGAGCTCGCGCGGGTCGACGACCTCGATGGCGAGCACGTCGTGACGCGCCGACAACACACGGAGGGGACGCGCCCAGTCGTCGCGCGCGAGGAAGTCGGAGACGACGACCACCCGACCACGCCGGCGCGCCATGTGGCCGGCGCGCTGCAGCGCGTCACCGAGATCGGCGGCCGGCGTGCGCGAGTCGTCGGCACGCGGGACCGAGTCGATGCGGCGCAGGAGTGCGAACGCGTTGTTCCGGCCACCGCGGGCGGGGATCACCGTGGTGCCACTGCTCGACAGCACCACGGCACCGAGGCGATTCCCGACGCGATTGGTGAGGAAGCCCACCGCCGCGACCGACGCGAGCGCGATGTCGCGCTTCTCGCACTGGGCTGTGCCGAAGTCGAGGCTCGCGGTGCGGTCGACGACCACCCAGGTCTCGAGCTCCC
This sequence comes from Acidimicrobiia bacterium, assembly GCA_036277835.1. Lineage (GTDB taxonomy): Bacteria > Actinomycetota > Acidimicrobiia > IMCC26256 > DASPTH01 > DASUMF01. The sequence goes on along the minus strand of DASUMF010000438.1, from coordinate 678 downwards.
GGTCGGCGATCGTGTCGCGCACGTGCGGCACGGTCGTGCGAGCGGTCACCGGCCAGTCGATGCGGCGCACGTCGTCGCCGACGCGGTACTCGCGGCTCTCGCCCAGCTCGGTCCCCGGCGCCGGGACCAGTCCCAGGTGATCGCCCTGGAGCATCCCGTCGAGGCGGCGGTACACGTCGAGCTCGAGGCGTCGAAGCCCCTGCTCGGCCCGATCGACGGAGAGCGGGCCCGCCGTTGACGTCGCCATGCTCACGCGGAGCGCTGCGCCTCGTCGTCCCCGGGCGCCGGCTGCGCCGCGGCCGCACCGAGCTCCGGCGAGCCGAGGTCCGGCGAGCCGAGGTCCGAGTTGTCGGCGCCGACCGGACGGGTACCGGGATCGCGCTCCTGCCCGGGCGTGATGCGCGGGATCGGCAGCGCGGTCACGATGCGGTCCACGACGTGGTCGGCTTCGACGCCGTCGGCCAGCGCCTCGTAGCTGAGCACGATGCGGTGGCGGAGCACCTCGGGGGCGATGTCGTACACGTCCTGGGGGAGCACGTACGTGCGGCCGCGGATGAGCGCCAGCGCGCGCGCACCCGCCACCAGGCCGAGCGTGGCACGGGGACTCGCGCCGAACGCGACGAGCGGCACGAGGTCGTCGAAGCCCTGCTCGCCCGGCGCGCGCGTCGCGAACACGAG